>SLOG01000135.1 GCA_007132635.1 Limnochordia bacterium | reverse complement strand
TTGATATCAAGGCGAGTAATGGTAAACGCATTTGCCAGGGCATATCCTGGCGATATATGCGGCCAGTACAAAGAAACTCGGGTTGGCAATACGATAAGAAAGGAATAGCGGGCTAACGCCCACCGCCGCTTTCCTCCTCATACCTGAAGGCAGGGGCATCTCGCGGCGTTTGGTGAATAGCCAATACCGGGCACATTATTAGCGGGGTTAAAGGCTACCTGTTCGACATCCGCGAAGTAATTCTCAGGGTTCTTGTTGAGAACGAATTCGCCAACTTCCATCAATGGGAAGTCTTTTTTGAGCCACATGTTGGTCAGGTCAAATGGATTGTATGGCAGATTCCTCGCCTGTTCCTCGGTCATAACCTGAATGAACATCGTCCATTTGGGGAATTGACCTTTCTCTATCGCAGTATAGAGATCGCGTTGATGGCTTTCGCGGTCTTTCGCAACCAGCATTTCGGCTTCCTGATCCGTAAGGTTTTGAATGCCTTGTTGGCTGCGGAAATGGAATTTGACCCAGACCCGCTCGTTGTTCGCATTAATCAAGCTGTAGGTATGGCTGGAATGGCCATGCATAAAGCGGTAGGACGAAGCGATACCTCGATCGCTCATGGTAATGGTTAACTGCAGTAAGGCTTCCGGCATGGACGATCAAAAATCCCAGTTGTTATTGGGACTGCGCATATTTGTTCGGGGGTCGCGTTTTATTGCGTGATTTAGGTCAATTAACTTTTTGGGATCACGGAAAAAGAACACAGGCGTATTGTTACCGACCATATCCCAGTTTCCTTCCTCGGTATAAAACTTCAAAGCGAAGCCGCGGATATCCCGTTCTGCATCGGCCGCACCGCGTTCGCCGGCTACGGTAGAACAGCGAAGAAACATTTTGGTCTTTTTACCGACTTCCGAAAAGATCTTCGCCTTGGTGTACTTCGTTACGTCATGGGTTACAGTGAATTCACCGAAGGCTCCGGAGCCTTTGGCATGCATGCGGCGCTCGGGAATGACTTCCCGGTTGAAATGTGCATGTTTTTCTAGCAGCCATGCATCTTGTACTACCTGTGGACCCCGGACTCCTGCGCCCATCGGATCCATTTCATTCATGCTAATCACCTCTCTGAAAGGATTGTCGGAGACTCTCTTGCCACCGTTTCATTGCTTTATCGTTACACCACTCCAATTCTGTACATTACCATTATTCTAACATAAAACCAGAAAAGCGGAATAAAACCGACCCGGAAAACCAGAAACGAAGTTGACTGGCCATGAGTCTCCAGAATACGAGGGATTTCGCAAACTTAACACGCAACGGTAAGCTCCGATGGATCCGCCATGCCTATCACTGCCTTGGTTGAGAACACGGCCGTGAGGCTGGTGGTTCGGGAAAACGAGGCGGTGGAGGCGGTAATTCGTCGCGCGATTGAGGAGATACGGAAGTAGTGGACGATGCCGAACTGCCCAAAGTATCGGTTGGTGCCGAGTGAAGGAGGTGGCTTATTGATGGAAACGCGAGTTGTCATTGAAAACGGGGAACGTCGTCCGTACTCCTTGGCCGAGGGACTGCGCCAGCTGCCGGAGGAGCATCACAGGATGTTGGTGCGGTTCAATAGGCTGGAAGATCTCGCTGAGCTGGACGGCGAGGAACTGGTAGCCAACTTGGAGGAAACGGTTCCCGAGACGTATTCAGGTTTTTGGCAGTGTTTGACCACGGCGCAATTGGAAGCGGTGCGGCGGCTGATGCGCGAGGAGGCACTGGGTTTGGATGCCTTCGGACCTACGTTTAGGGCCCAACTGTTGGGTCGTGGTGTGAGTTTTTGGGCGGCGCAGGGGGAGACGCTCTGGTTGGTGGCTGTGGAGGAGGCCCGACAGTCATTTTTGGCGACGGATGGCAAGGACCTGCGCCGACGAGGTCGTGAGGTAGACGAGCTGGTGGCGGTTTTGTGGGGAATGCTGTTCTACTATGGTGTAGTGCCGTTTGATTACGCGGGGTCGTCGCTGGAGGAGTTCTTTCCCGCTTTTGAGGGGATCCAATACGCGCTCATTGAACAGATCGTTTTGCAGGATCGAATGGAGTACCGCGATGGGCACCTGTCGATTGCGTATGAGGACTTTGAAGAGGTGATGGACGAACAGGCGTCGCGTGCGGGGTTGGAGTACCGTCAGTTTTCCAAGACTGAGCTAGTAAAGGCCGGGCAGCCAGGTTTCGCTTTGAAGCCCACCGGGTATGCGGCGTTGCGGTCGTATCTGCTGCGGATGTATGATGTGTCGGCGGAAGAAGTGGATTCCGTTATAGGGTTGTTTGTCGGCTTGCTGATGGAAGGGCTGCCGTTTTCAGAGGCGCTGGATACTGTGACGGCGGCTTTTGATGTGTCGGTTCGTTCCACGCTGAAGAAGGTGCTGGCAATGACCCAGTCTCTGTATAATCACACGCCGCAGTGGTTCTTGAAGGGGTATGCGCCGGAAGAGCTTAGGCCCGCCAGCGCGATGCAGGGAGCGGAAGCGCCGACTGGGCCGGCAGCAAAGGGCAAGGCGGGGCAAACCAAGGTAGGGCAAACCAAGGTAGGGCAAACCAAGGTGGGACGCAACGAACCCTGCCCGTGCGGTAGCGGGAAGAAGTACAAGCGGTGCTGCGGAGCGTAGGGTGGGGTAGATGGTTTTGGTCGCGGGCCTGACTAGCGTACATTTACGCAGGAATTCGCTCATTTAAAGCGAAGAATACTAAATACGATAGTGACGCGAATTTGCTGTGTGAGGTATGCCATGGATGTTGCACTGGACGTTTCCTTTTTTCTGACCCAGCTGATGAGCCTCGGGCTGTTGGTGTTGATTCAGTTTGCGAGCGGCCTTTTGGTTATTCATTATCATGTCAAGGTCAATTATACGCGCAAGATCAACCATTTTTTGCTGTTCGTTGTACCCATTCTTTTTAATCAGAGCTATGTAACGGATCGCTCCGTCGGCCTTTTTGTTCTCGGGGCATTCATGGCGGTGGCCAAGTTTGTCTTTTATACACGTCCCTTCCGTGAGCGGTTTTCTTTTCTGCGGATAATGTTCCGGTCGTTTGATCGGCCGGAGGACCGTCCGAACACGCTGATCTGGATCGTGTCGCAGACGGCGGTAGGATATACAGTGTTAATTCCCATGGGTTTGCTGCTTGGGCACTATGGCCGAATCGAGCTGCTCCTGATTCCCCTGCTGATTTACGGCATCGGCGATGGCTTGGCTGAGCCTATCGGGGTGCGTTTTGGTCGCCGCAGGTATGCTGTTCCGGGGCTGTTTACCAATGAGACATTCTATCGGACTTACGAGGGCAGTGCCTGTGTCTTTGTCACCAGTGTGGCGGTCTTGCTCGTTTACAGCCGCTTTTTTACTCTGCCCCAGTTAGCGATTGCACTGCTGTGTATCCCCATCCTGATGACACTGGCCGAGGCGTGGTCGCCTCACACTTGGGATTCGCCGCTCATGTTTTTGGTGGGCGGCCTGTCGGTCTGGGCCGTGACCTTTGTCTAAGCTTCTCCAGTGAGGTGGTATCCATGACGGCGAGACGAGTGCATTCCTTTCTGCGTCCCCTGCTGGTTTTGCTCGTGTTTACAGTGGTGATCATGAGCCGCTGGGCGGTTGAGGAAACGATAGTCGAGGTTGCGGCTCAGGTGAAGTTCGCTGCTGACCATGAATTTATGGTGCGCGAGGACGGACTGGCGGCGTTCCAGGATAAGTATGGGTTTGAGTTCGATACGGTGTACGAACTTGTGATCGGTTTTACGCATGAAGCGCTGCGAGCGGCGGATGTGGATGTCGCCATGGGTTACGCGACGGATGGCAAGATCAAGCAGTTGGACCTGCTGCACTTGGAGGATGACCTGCGCTTCTTCTCCGTATACCACGCGGCACCGGTGATCCACCGAGATGTGATGACGGACTTTCCGGAGATCCCGTCGCTGTTGAACCCCATTTCCGAGCACTTGGACACGGAGACTATGGTGGAGCTGAACTACCTGGTGGGAATTGAGGACAGGGATAAGTACGCGGTGGCGGTCGACTGGCTGGTGGACCAGGGGCTCATTGAACTGCCCATGCCGGAACCGGTCGATGGGCCGCCGGTGCGAGTTGGTTCCAATGAGTTTTCTGAACACAAGATTCTTGGCAATATCGTTCTGGCTGTTTTGGAGGCGCACGGCATTCCGGTGGAGGACCATACGGAGCCGCAGATGTTTGGTTTGATCCGGGAGAAAATCCTCAATGGAGACATCGACATCTACTGGGAATGCAGCGGTGTCAAGTGGAATGCCTTCTTCCCGGACGAAGAGTTGGTGGTCGATGGTGAAGAGGCTTACAGGATGGTGGCTGAACACGATCTTAGGCACGGGCTCCTCTGGTTGGACTATGCTCCGTTTGTCCACGGTTATGCGATTCTGATGCGGCGGGAGCATGCGGAGGATTTGGAAATCGAAACGGTTAGCGACTTGGCGCAGTGGGTATCAGCTGTGCAAGCCAGGCCGTGAGTCAGAGTAGATCAACAAGGAGTTTGCTATGCAGTTTAAGCCGTTGACGGGTCAGGTGTTTTCATCCAATCCACGTATGGAAGTGTTTTGCCGCTTCCTTTGCTGTTTGGCCACCGTGGCGATGACTGTCCTAATGTATGTGTATTGGCAGCCGCTGCGTAGTCCGGAAGTGGCCTATCCGTTAGTGTCTTTGACCATTACCAATCGGTATTGGGCGGGGGCCTTTCGGGTTATTACGAGCTTGGGCAGCGAAGGTTTCTTTTTGGTGGTCTTTTCTGTGGTGTACTGGTCGGTGAACAAGGCTTTAGGTTTTTGGGGTTTTGTTCTGATGCCGCTGTCGATTCTCGTGACTAGTGAGATTCCGAAGGATATTACGCGTCTGCCTCGCCCGGACGTTCGGGGTGTTGCGGTTCCTACGTATACGTTTCCCAGTGGGCATGCCTCGGGTGCTGCCGTTATGTGGGGCTATGCGGCGATAATTGTGAGGAAGACCTGGTTTTGGGCGGCGGCGCTGGCTGTCGTTGCGCTGGTCGGGTTTTCTCGGATCACGCTGGGCTATCATTTCCCTGGGGATGTGTTGGGAGGACTTGTGGCGGGGATTCTGTTTCTGGCGGTGAGTCTGTGGCTGGGTTTGCGGGTGGATCGGGAGAGCTTGACACGGCGGCTGCCGTGGAGTGTGTTGTTGACCTTGGCTTTCGTTGTGCCGTTTCTGCTGGCCTTCATGCCGGTGAAGGTGGCGCCCGGGCTTTTGGGCTACGTCGCTGGTGCTGGTGTGGGGTATCTGCTGCAGAAGCGGTATGTTAGGTTCCGTTTGGATGGAGGATTGGTACAACATGCTCTGCGGGGGCTGATTGGCCTGCTGCCGGTGCCGATGTTGTTGCTGGGGCTTACTCGGTGGATACCTATGGAGTGGGCTGCGGTGAAGTTTCTGCAGTACTTCTTGACGACGTTTTGGATTACGTTTTTGGCGCCGCTGGTGTTTGGTCGGTTGGGGCTTATGGTGGTGGGGGAAGAGGCGGCCCGCGCCGAACGTGCTGCGCGTGGAACAGCGGAATCCGCAGCGGGGGCACGAGAAGACTGGCGCAGTGCAGGCGGTACCTGGACTACGGAGAGGGAGTAGGAAAAAACTGGCCGCGGGTCTGACCCGCGACCAGTTTTTTTCTTACTTACTGTCGGAAGAACATTTGCTCTACCGGCATATACGCTGGGATGGCAAAGCCGCCTTTGGCCACGTTGCCTAGGTTGGCAGCGGTGATGAGGGGATCACGGATTTCCTCGGTGATGATGATGGTCGGGAAGTAATCGTGGTACCACTGCATCAGTTCATCCCTGAGCTCTTCGATATACGGATCGTCGGGCCGAGTCTGCTGCACTTCCTCGTAGACGTTCCAGCCTACCATGGCCCATTCGGGTGGTTCCTGACCGGATTCGCCGTCGGTGTTGTACCAGGTCTGCCAGTCGGTACCCGAGCCCCAGATGCCCATCTGGTAGTCGTTAGATACTTCGGGCCATCCGCCGGGATGGAGCCAGCCGACGCTGGCCTGCATCTCGTTGGCACCGATGCGCTGCCACATGAGTGACCAACCGATCTCCCGCATGGACGCGTTGAGGCCGATGTCCTGGAGATACTCGGCGACGAGTTCGCTGGTCGGGATGATCTCCGCAATGCCCGGTGCGACTTCCAGCCGCAATTCGAAGGGTTCGCCGCTGGGCGAGAGGCGGTATCCATCGCTGTCGCGCTGGTCCATACCCATCTCGTCGAGAAGCGCTTCGGCCCGGTCGGGATCAAACTGCGAGAACTCCTCGGATACCCATTCGGGCATGGAGGCATGGCCGAACTTGACCGTATCGATGATCTCCTCGCGGTCCAGAGCTAGGCTCAGTGCCTGCCGGAAGCGCAGATCGCTGACCACTTCCTGCCACACGGGATCGTCGTAAGTGTGGTTCAGGAACAAAGTCGTCGGCGACAGGATCCGCCGGAAAAGGTGCGGCGTAAAGCCAGCCTCCTCTTGGTGCTCTCGGTAGAGAGGCATGTGCGGCAGCCCGGCGGCTTCTCGCAGGTAGTCGACTTCGCCGGTGATGACGCGCATGACGGTGGTCTCCATGTCGCTCACTTCATGCGACTCAATGCGGTCGATGTAGGGAAGCTGGTTCCCTTCGATGTCGACTTTGAAGTAGTACGGGTTGCGTTCTAATGCGATGACACCCGGTGCGGATTCGACTCGCTGCCAGGCGCTGAGTACGGGGAAGCCGATGGCCCGGCGGGACGTGGTGTCGAAACTGCCGATGTCTTTGGTAGCAAAGAGAGTATGCCACTCATCCGTTAGCTCTTCCTCTTCCAGGTACGGGCGCAGTTCTTCCAGGGACGTGTAGTCGATGTGGAAGTCCTTCAGGAAGTGGGCTGGCTTCATGAACCCGGGGACACCGGGGCCAGGCCAGCGGGTTCCCATATTGGTCAGCAGGGCACCGTAGGGAACAGCTGAGATATACCGGAAGGTCAGCTCGTCGACAATCTCGAGCTGCATCGGCTCACCTTGGGACACGCCGCCGGAGCGCAGGTGATTCGGGAAGGACGGGTACAGTTCGGGGTTGGAAAAGACATCCTCGAACGCAAACCGTACGTCTTCCGTGGTCACTGGGTAGCCGTCGGACCAGTGTAGGCCTTCGCGCAGGGTGAAGGTGAATTCGGTAGCATCTTCGTTCACGGAGAACTCGGCTACGACGGCGTCGGAGATCTGGTCTAGGGTGATGCCGGGAACGTTCAGCATCGTGACCAGATTTCCTTGGGCTGCGTCGGGGGAGAAGTCTGGGTTGGTGTGGACGGTGCGGAGGGT
>SLOG01000398.1 GCA_007132635.1 Limnochordia bacterium | reverse complement strand
GATTCGATTTGTTCCCGCTGCGGCTGAATCCCGTCAAGGTGGGGTACCGCAGTGAAGATGAGCTGTCTGTGGTGGCGAGAGCCGATACGATCATCCTCCGTATGAATACGGATGCTGGCATAAGCGGTCTGGGTGAGGCGGCTACGATCCGCTCGTATTTTAACCAGACGAGCGGCACCCTGCTGGATTGGCTGGCAGTGTACGAACAGGCACTGGTTGGTGCCGATCCCCGGAATATCTTGGGGGTCCACCAGCGGATGGACCGGGTGTCTGGGGCGCATGCTCCAGGCTGCCACCCGGCTCGTGCGGCTGTGGACATGGCGTGTTTTGATCTCATCGGCAAGCACCACAACTGTCCCGTCTACGAGGTTCTGGGGGGTGCTTACCGGACGGAGCTCGAACTGTTGACAAACTTATATGAGGCCACGGCCGAGGAGAAGGCGGCCGCGTGTCGCGAGTATGTCGGCCGCGGTTTCCGAGGGCTGAAGGTGAAAATCGGAGACACCATGATTTTGAATGGGTTTCACGAAGAGCATTTTCGCATCGAAAAAGCCAAGTTGGTAGCCGCCCTGGAGGCGGTTCCTGAACACATATACATTGATGCTGATGCTAATCAGAGCTGGGGGAATGCCAAAATCGCCGTGCGCGTCTTTGAGACCATCTTGCGGGAACGGTTCTATCCCAACTTGTCGCTGGAACAGCCGCTGCATCATCTGGATTTGGCGGGACACCAGTACTTGCGCAGTGTGCTGCCGATTCCCATCATCCTGGACGAAAGTGTGGTGTCTCCGGAAGCAGCGTTTCAGATTGCCCGCCACGACGCGGCTGATCGGATTGTACTCAAGATCAACCGAGTGGGTGGATTCCATAACGCGCGTAAGATTGTCAATATCTGCGAGGCCAACTCCATCGGCATCAGCTTTGATACGATGCCCTTTACCAAATTAGGTGACACGGCCCTGTGTCACTTGGCCGCTACGGTGCGGGACCACTATCCGGTGGATGCTGAAGGGCACCTTTGGTTTGAGGACACGCCCTTGCGCGGCGGAGTTACACTAGATGGCGGCAAAGCCATTCTGTCGAACGCACCTGGATTCGGTGTCGAACTGGATGAAGCAGCATTGCCGAGTTTCTCTTAGGAAGAGGAGGGAGGCCATGGGGCCGCGTGTCGGTGTTATTGGTGCAGGGGTCTACGGAACCACCGTGCTGCAAGCCTTTTCGTGGGCGCAGCGGTGCGATCAGATTGAGTTGGCGGCATTGGCAGAGATCAATGGGGATGTGCTGGCGAAACAGGCCGAGCGTTTTGGCTTGAAAGGATACCAGGATTACCGGGAGATGCTGCAGAACGAGAATTTGGATGCGGTGGCCATCGTAACGCCGGATCATCTGCACAGGGAAATGGCCATGGCCTGTGCTGATCGCGGCGTGCACATGATGGTCCAGAAGCCATTGGATGTGACCACCGCAGGTGCTTTGGCGATGGTAAAGGCCGCCCGAGATGCGAATGTCCTGCTGTACGTAGACTTTCACAAACGGTTTGATCCGGGACACATCCAGCTGCGGCGCGATGTGCGCCAAGGCAGACTCGGTCGGATTCAGTACGGGTATGTTTGGATGGAAGACAAGATTGTTGTACCGTCTGTCTGGTTTCGGGGCTGGGCGCAGCACAGTTCGCCCGCCTGGTTTTTGGGCGTTCACTTCTACGATCTCCTCTACTGGGTGCTCGGAGCCAAGCCCGTGCGGGTTACGGCCACCGGGATTAAGGACAAGCTGGTCGGCATGGGAATCGATACCTACGACTCGATTCAGGCCAAGATCGAGTACGCAAATGGTGCTCATTTTAGTGTCGACTGTTCGTGGATCCTACCGGAGAGCTTCCCGTCCATCGTAAATCAAGGCATCCGCATGGTCGGTTCGCAAGGGATCTGGGAGGTGGACAGTCAGGACCGCGGTATTGTCTATGCTGTGGAGGAGGATGCGGGTTCGGTCGTGCCCAACTACTATGCCAATATGGAACGCGATGACCCGCTTGGCGGAACCTATCCGGCCGGATACGTCATCGAGTCCATGCTGTGGTTTCTGCAGTTGGTTTCTCGTCTGAAGCAGGGGGCGGCTCTCGCAGAACTCGCCGGCCTCTATCCCAATGGAGAGGAGGCGTTGGTCTCAACTCGGCTTTGTGAGGGGATTCATGAGAGTTTGGCAGGTGGGAATGCTGCTGTTGTCGAGCTGTGAAAACCAGAGGGGTGGGTCATGAATAGCAACGCAGTGCCAAACACGCCTGGGGTCTGCAAGAGATGGTGTACTACGAGAAGCTACCGCCGTTTACCGGCGAGTAAAACTGTTTATCTGGCGGTTCTGCTTGTGGGGTTGTTTGCCCTGGCGGTGTCGGCGCACGGCAGGGTGCTGTCGATACCTCTGGCGGTGCCGGCTGATTGGCTGCAGGATGACATTCAGGGGTACGAGGTTCACCTTCTCGAAGGCGAAGGGGAGTATCGATTGGAGCTGGCAGCCATCGGCGAAAGCGGCAAAACCACGGTCTGGCCGATGCCGTTTTCTCGCGCCCTCAACGTGAAGCTGGCGGCGTATGTGGACGGCGGGCAGATCATTGCTGCCTCCGAACAGCCGTACAGCTCTCGCCTTCACGTGGCCGCGTACGGGTTTGACCGGCAGTCCCTCTATCTCGTGGAGGAGTGGGTAGAGGATCCGATGGTAGAAGCTGTTGGGCGTCTGCAGGCCCTGCTGGAAGAGGGGCGGTGGCAGGAGGCTGCCGACGTGTTGGAAACCGTCATGTATCCGGACTTCTATGGAGTGGATGTTGTGATGACAGCTCTGCCGGCGGTCTCTGCCCCAGAACGTGCGCTGTCATTTGAGGATCCTGTGGTCACGGCTCTGGTGCGGCAGGCGCTGCTTATTCCTTTCCGGCCTATCACGCCCGACGATGTTGAGGCTCTCACGCATCTGATCATCAACTGCGGGTTCGTGGAGTCGTTGACCGGTATCGATCAGCTGACGGCCCTCGAAAACCTGACAGTGGCGAGTTACGGCGTCAGCGATCTGGCACCGCTAGGAGGCCTGGACCGTCTTGAAGAACTCGTAGTGAGCAGCTACTCAATTAGCGACCTGGCTCCCCTGAAAGGATTGACGGGACTGCGGTCCTTGGATGTCCATCACAGCCAGGTAAAGGACCTGACCCCGCTGATGCATCTGCCCAACCTGCGGGAGTTAGGTCTAGATACCCAGGCGGCAGACTACTCGCCCCTAGGCGCTCTCCATGAGCTGCGGCGCCTGGAGATCGGTTACACAGAACTGCCGGACTACGAGTTTCTCCAGGCTATGCCGTACCTGGAGGAACTATACTTGGCATGCTATGGTCTAACCGACCTGGCACCGTTGGGCCACTTGGGCGCTCTCGTCCGGCTCGAGATTCCCTATCACGGCGCGGCCTCGCTGGAGCCACTGGCTGGAATAGCTGGTTTGAGGCAGCTTGATTTGGGGCTCACCCCGATAGTACAATTGGGGCCTCTGCGTGCTTGGGATCGCCTTGAGCAGCTCGTCATAACGTTGGCTGACCCGATGGATCTGGCTCAACTAAAAGACCTTACAGCTCTGCAAGAACTGGTCCTAGAAGGCTCTGGCCTGGTTGACCTAGGGCCTCTGCGAGATTTGCAGGGGTTGCGAGATCTGCGGCTGGCCTATAACGGTATCCGTGACTTGTCGCCTCTGCGGGAGCTTACCGCCTTGGAGGTGCTGGACCTTACGGCCAACGAAATCACGGACCTAGAGCCGCTGGCGGGTATGATGCGCCTACGAGAACTGAGGCTGAATCACAATCAAATCGACACACTGGCACCTCTGATCGCCAACCCCTGGTTTGGCCGCGGGACAGTCATTTACGTGGAACACAACCGGCTCGAGCCCGACCAGCACGCAGACATCCAGCAGCAGATTCGGACACTGGAGAGGCGCGGTGCTGTCGTGATCTACTGACACCCATCGCTGACATACTGTCGGCATGCGGACACTACAGTCTAAAGAGAGGATGTATGCGTTGAACACAATCGAAAAGGCATTGATGCACGGACTCTTCGTTCATCTGCATCATAACATCGACAAAGCCATTGACTTCGGGGTCTTCAAAGAGCTTAACGAAATTGTGGCCAAGACATCACCAGGCAGCCTGTTAATCGGCCCGGAAGCCAACGACGATGCAGCCGTGTTCCAAATGCCCGGTGACGATGGACTGGTGGTGGCCAAAATGGAGAGCCACTGCTCACCGTGCGTGCCTCGTCCTTATGATGCAGCAGCTACCGGAGCCGGCGGTGCCATGCGGGACGTAGTGGCCATGGGAGCGCGTCCGCTCTTTCTGCTGGACTTCATTGGGACGCGGCCTTTGGACGAAGAGGTTATCGTGGGGCCGTGTGGCTTCAAAGGCGAATGCACGTGTGGTGAATGCACTACCATGACCAGCGGGGAGCGCGTCAATCTGCTAGTCACTGGCATTCGAGACATGTGCGCGTCCATGGGTGTGTATGTCGTTGGAGGCGGGCTGTCCACTTCCTTTTCCGACATAGTTCCGGCCGTGGTGGCAGCAGTGTTCGGGCGCTTAGTGGCGGACAAGCCGCTGACAAAACCGGCGAAAAACGCTGGGGATCGTCTGATTCTGGTGGGTAGCACCAGCAATGACGGCAATGATACGCTGTACAGAGCTGGACTGGCAGATGTGATGCGTCCGGCCGAGGCCCTATTTGATGAAGAGCGAACGACGATGGAGGCTGCCTTGGCAGCCATTGAGACCGGCAAGATCAATGCCTGTTCGGACCTGGGTGCCGCAGGTATCGGTGCCGCTGTCAGCGAGTCGGCGCGTTTTGGTGGACTAGGAGCGCGTGTCGATTTGGCCAAGGCTCCCAGGAAAATGGACAGTTTGTCGCCTGAGGAACTGCTTATCTGCGAGACGCAGGCTCGCATGCTGTTCCAAGTGGCACCAGGTGACGTGGACGCTGTCGTTGCGGCTGTTCGGTCGAAAGGTGGTTTGGTCTCAGAGATCGGGGAGATCACGGATGCCGCCGAAACGGTCTTCACTTATGGTGACAAGGAGGTAGCTCGTATTCCGAACACACCTCCACCAGGGCTTTTTGACGAACTGTAGAGTATTTTAGGGGAGGTTGTCCTTGTGACGGACAGCGATAGAATGGTGCTTAGAGAGCTGGCATCCAGGTGGATGGAGGTTGCGGGCTCACCAGAGATGCAGGAGACGAAGCGACTGTGGAAAGCGGTTAAAGACCTGCGGGCTGAGCGTCCCGTGATACTGGCAGAAACATTTCCTATCAGCGGCTTTTTCGACGAGAAAAAGCTTGTCTGTCAGGATCCGTTTTTGCGTAATGTCGAGAGGACGCTGCGGGAGACACTAGAGCATTACGAGGATGTTGGCGATGATATTGTCTTGGAGCCCTATTTTCGCTTGGCTTGGCAGGTCAGTCGTTCGACTTACGGCGAGGGTATGGCCTTGGTGGAAGAGCATGCACAGGACACGGCCGGGAGGGACCTGGGCTACACGTACGAGTTTGGCATCAAGACACCGGATGATGTGGAGAGGCTGGAACAGCGGACTTACAGGGTGAATCGGGAGTACACGCAACAGTGCAGAAGACGCTGCGAGGATATTTTCGGCGACATTCTCCCAGTGCGGGTCGGAAACTATGATAACTTCTCGCCGGACTCGTTGGGGTATAACCCGTTTTTGGGGAACAACTTCATCGGCATATCCATGGATACCTATAAGCTCATGGGCAATGAAAACCTTAATTTGTGGCCCTATGACCATCCGGATAAGCTCCATGCCGTGGCCTCGTACATGTGTGAGGACCGCATTGCCTTTTATACGTGGCTCGAACAGGAGAATCTCCTCGATTACAATACGGACAACCAGTTTGCCGGACCCAGCAGTTACGGGTATGTATCGGACCTGCCTTCGGTTGACAGCGACGCACCAGCGCGCCTGAAGGACGTGTGGGCCTGGCCGGAATCGCAGGAGACCACGGTGATGTCACCGGCGATGTACGGTGAGTTTTTCCTGCCTTATATCGCCAAAGTCAGCTCATTGTTCGGCATGACGTATTACGGCTGTTGCGAACCGTTAGTCGATCGGCTTGACCGCATCATGGAGGCCATTCCCAACCTGAGGGCAGTGTCTGTGTCCGGCTGGAATAACTATGGCCGGATGGGAGACATTCTGGGTACCGACTACGTGTATTCCTGCAAACCCAAGCCCGCGCCCATCAGCGGTGCTGTCCCGGATTGGGATGCTTCCCGCGAGGACATGGAGGCGACCTATCGAGCAGCGAAGGACTGTAACTTGGAGATTATCTACCGCGATGTGTATGATATCAATGGAGATCGCAGGCGTATGCGCGAGTGGGTGCAGATGACGAAGTCGGTGATGGGCTTCTGACAATCATGTTCGCCGTTTGGCGCATGTGGTTAAGGATTCGATAGGATGAGGAGTGGTGATGTAGAGAGTCTCACATGCTTTGGTTCTGCTGATTCTTTTTGGAGCGGCTTTTGTCTTTCTCTCAGGCTCGCGGCCAGACTCTGTGGTAGCAGACGAACCATCCGCAGAAGAGAATCGTGTCTTCGGTGAAGTGTATGCCACCGATTTGCATAGGCCGGCGACCGCTGTGGTTGAAGGAGTAGGCACGCTCGCCTTTGAGCCGGGCGAGGTTGAGACACAGCGTCCAGACCTTTTTCAACCGGGCCACTTTTCTCTTTTCGACGTACTGGTTCATCTCCATGAGCAGGGTCATTTTGATCTGGAGTATCATTTTGACGAGACCATGAACACCTATGTCATCGACAGTTTGGATGGACAAACTGGATGCTGGTACAATGCCGATTATGACGAGGGATGGCCAGAGCTTAGTGTATTTCGCATGGACCACTATCCTGTCGCTGGGTGAAGCCGGAAAAATAAGCTATGACCTCCAGTGGTATGACTCCATCGGCAGTGCCGAGGTAGTGCGCAGCTTCTGGGTCCATCGCATAAACGCCGATGTAAGCGAGGGTCGCTGTGGTTTCGTATACGAAGCGGGGGCTCGCGAGTTCGCCTTTTTTCGTGGCAACCACAATCACATTCCCTCGGATACACGGGCGATCAACTCTCCTGAGTATGTGGAGTATTTCTGGATCTGCATTTAGTTGAGGAATAGGAAACAACTGTTCCTTGTGCACGAAAACGGTCGTCCTCGGGGACGGCCGTTTTCCCATCACTGGTTAGCGGCAGCAATTTCTTCACGGGGATCTACATCGTCGATGGCTCCGTCCCCGGCTTCCGTCTGTCTTTCAGCCACTAGCAGGCTGTTGGTTTTCTTGATTTTGACGAGTGTCGGCTCACTTCGTTTTCCTTCAATG
>SLOG01000008.1 GCA_007132635.1 Limnochordia bacterium | reverse complement strand
TATTTTGATTTGGGACCTATTGATTTGGGCGAGAATGCTCGACGTGACATGTGCCTCATCCTTGAGGACCTAGGTTTTCTAATCGAAGCCTCCCACCACGAAGCGGCTCCAGGACAGCACGAAATCGACTTTCGTTACGATGATGCCCTAAGGACAGCCGATAACGTTTCGACGTTTAAGCTTGTTGTGCAGACTGTTGCCAAAAGCCACGGGCTGCATGCCACCTTCATGCCCAAGCCGCTGAAGAATGCCCATGGGACGTGCATGCACCTTAACCAATCCTTGTACAAGAATGGGGAAAACGCGTTTTATGATCCTAATAAACCTATGGGTTTGAGCGACACTGCTCGGTATTTCATTGGAGGGCTAATCACTCACGCTCGCGCGTTCGCAGCGATAACCAATGCATCGGTTAATTCCTATAAGCGTTTTGTTCCGGGATATGAAGCACCTACATCCATCTGCTGGGGTGCGGCTGACCGCAGTCCCCTCATCCGCGTACCAGCATCCACCGGGAGCGCGACTCGCATTGAGCTGCGAAATCCGGACCCTACAGCTAACCACTACTTGGCATTTGCTGCAGTTTTGGCTGCCGGAATGGATGGCATGCGGCGCAAGATTGAGCCGCCCGAGTGCTTTGAGGAAAGCGCCTACGATCTTGATGCTGCGACGAAAGAACGATTGGGGATTCAAGAATTCCCATCGAGTCTCGGAGAGGCATTGGAAGAGCTGGAGAAAAGCACGTTGATCAAAGAGTCGCTTGGTGAACATATCTTCGACATGTATCTCGATGCCAAGTGGCGCGAGTGGAATGAGTATCGTCAAGAGATTCACGGATGGGAACTCAAGCGCTATCTCTAGGGAGGCGTTGAATATTTCCGTTTGCCACGGATGAGGGCATCACCCCACGCCGTTTACCTGGCATTTTAAGTGAACAGTGTGAACTGGCACTCGTCAAAATCGAGAAAATCCACTGCCTTCTAGACAACCATCCGCTTTCACGCTTTTTTTGGCAACATGAAAGGAGAAGGGCGCTGCCCTCCTCCTTTTTTCGTCGTATGAGAGATGACTGGGCTTTTTATCTGCTGCGGATAGCTGGCTGGAAACAAGATCACGTAGCAGGCACGCCGCGTGTTGTCACGGGTATTTCAGGGTTGTTGGGTTCTCGCCCTTGGAAAAAGGCAGCTACCCCGCCGACTCCGATGTGAGCGCCAATGACGCCTCCGATTTCGTTGACCAAAAACTCGGTGCAGCCCAATCTCTCCCTGATCAGTTCCTCTAGATGGACTGCTGCTTCGGGATCATTGGCATGACTAATTCCAATCCTCTGCTCCTTTAACGCCAAACCTCTTTCCTGCATCAACGAAACAATGCGTTGGTAGGTTTTGGCGGTCCCGCGCACCTTATCAATTGGGAGCAGCTGGCCGTCGGCCAGATGAAGCACTGGCTTGATGCTGAGGAGCGATCCAAAAACAGCGCTGACTTGACTAACTCGTCCTCCTCTAGCCAGATAATGCAGATCATCGACGGTAAACAAGTGCTCCATGTGGCTCGCATACTGTTTGACCGCTTCGATGACAGCATGCAGCGGCTTCCCCCGAGCTACCTGTCTTGCCGCTTCCAAGACAACCATGCCCTGACCCAGGGACCCACAGCGACTGTCAATGACTGCTGCCTGCCATTCGGGATATTGTTCGGCCAACTGGCTGAGGACCATGGCACCTGTCTGGCATGTGCCCGACATCTTGGACGAAAACGCAACGTAGAGGCAAGGTTGATTCTTCTCGGCTAGTGGCTGGAACGTCTCTTGAAAGCGCGCTTGGGTAATCTGCGTAGTGGACGGTACTTTGCCGGCGCGGATAGCCGCTGCCACTTCTGCAGGCTGGATCGTGACACCATCCAAATACTCTTCATCTTCGATGTTCACCACCAGCGGCATGACCTGAATGTCATACTTATGTACTAGTTCGATTGGGAGATCACTGGTGCTGTCAGTTAGGATTTTGAGTTTCATGGCGGCCCCTTCCTTTGCTCGATAATCTCCTAACTAGCTTCGGCTTACTGCAGCGAAAACCCTCTTGCGAAAACCGATAAACAGCCTGAGATAGGTGTTCTGGCAGGACTTGGGAGCGTGTAGGCCGAATACATAGATGAGGGAGGGATTTGTGTATGAGGTTTAGGCAGCTCGGTTCTAGCAGTTTAAAGGTCTCGGTCGTTGGTTTGGGCACTTGGGCTATCGGCGGGGATTTCTGGGGTTCTGTCGATGACTCGCAGTCTATTGACGCAATTCGAGCCGGCATAGATTCTGGCATCAATCTTATCGACACGGCTCCTGCCTATGGAGCAGGTCACTCCGAATCCGTTGTGGGGCGTGCTATCGCGGGCCGACGGGATCAGGTTATTGTCGCCACAAAGTGCGGGGTCGTGAGGACTAAAGATGCTTTTCTCAGGAATTTGAAACCAGATTCGATTACGCGTGAAGTGGACGAGTCTCTTCGGCGCTTGGGTGTTGATTCCATTGACCTGTATCAGATTCACTGGCCGGATGACGACACTCCGTTGGAGGATTCACTGGAGGCTCTGCGGCGGCTCCAAGAAAAAGGTAAGTTTCGCTACCTGGGAGTCTCCAACTTTGACCCTTCTCTGATGCGGCAAGTCATGCAGTCTATGGAGTTAGTGAGCTTGCAGCCCCCTTATTCCCTTTTGAAGCGCGATATCGAAGAGGAAATCCTGCCTTTTTGTCGAGATAACAACATTGGGGTTCTCTCCTACGGTTCGCTCGGAGGTGGTATTTTGACCGGAAAGTACAAAGAAAGGCCCACATTGCCTCCCGGCGATAAACGTGACGCGTTCTATCCCTTTTTTGACGAACCTCTTTGGAGCCAGGCGCAGATCGTTGTGGATTGTCTGCGGGTGATTGCAGCTGAACGAAATGTGAGTCCAGGGCAGGTCGCCATCAACTGGGCAGTCGCGCAGCAAGGCATAACAACAGCGCTTGTCGGGGTTAAGACCCCCGAACAGGCAGAAGAAAACGCCGCTGCCGGCTCTTGGAAACTCACCGATACCGAACTCGCATCGATCGAATCGGCTTACGAAGAGGCATTTTGTTAAGAGAAGGCGGTCTCGTGATCGCCTTTTTTGGTTTTGTTGGTGCCAGTAGACAGCCAGGTTCTTCCATCGTTCTTGTGCAGTTGGATGGGTGCATCGAAGAAGGATGAAAGCACCGGCTGACTCAACATCGTCTGAGTAGACCCTTGCGCATATATCTCGCCTTTGCGCAGGAGCAGCGACTTCTCGAATGCAGGGAGAATCTCCTCTGTATGATGTGTCACATACAACAACGTTGGTGGTTTAGGGCTTTCTACCACTGTTGAGATCGTTTGCAGGAGGGCCTCTCGAGCGAACACATCAAGACCTGTACACGGTTCATCCAATACCAGCAGTCTTGGTTTGTTCATGAGGGCGCGAGCGATCAGAATGCGCTGTTTCTCTCCTTGGGAGAGATTGCCAAATAAGCGGTCAGCCAAATGCTGACAGTCCATTTGGACCAGTAGTTCTGCGGCATAATGGTTGTCTTGCGATGTAGGCTTATCGAACAATCCGATTGTGGCAAAGCGCCCAGTCAGAACCGTTTCCAGAGCTGTATCGCTGACGTACATTCGCTCCTGCAGAGCGGAGCTGACCCATCCGATTTCGTGTTTCAATTTGCGCAGATCGTAGTGACCAAACCGATGTCCTAGGACTTCGACAATACCCTTTGAAGGGAGCATATAGCCACTGACAATGCTCAGCAGAAGTGTTTTCCCTGAACCATTGAGACCTAGTATGGCCCAGTGTTCGCCCTGTGTTACTGTCCAGTCGACAGAGCGAAGCAAGAAGTTGCCTTCCCGGACGAGAGATACGTTATCGAAACGAATTACGGTACCGATAGGATTCACCACCTGGCAGACTGTTTATTTTTTCCATAGAAACGGATAGGTGATAGCATGGCGGCCGAACCGCTCACCATCATTGATGCACATATTCATTACTCCGCAATCGATCTCTTTGTCGATACAGCCCGCCGGGTCTCCCATGTTGATTACAGCCGCTGGGGGTTGGAGGCGGAGATGGATGACAGCGGTATCACTGCTGCTGTGGGTATGGGGTTGATGGAAACGACTCGAGGAGGTTTTCCTGATCCGTGTGCCGAAAACCCTATGGCCCTCGATCTCGCTCCACTACCAGCGAATCTTTTTTGCTGTCTTGGAATCAACCCACAACCTTTGACCGAGCCAGACGGGGTAATCTATCAGGCGCGAATAGAAGAACGACTGCAGGATTCCTCAGTCGTTGGCCTCAAACTCTACCCCGGATACTACCCCTACCCTGCCAGCCATGAGGTCTATGACAGGGTATTTGGCTTGGCAAGGGACTGGCAGCTTCCTGTGGTCATCCATGCAGGCGACACAGCCTCTCCAAGAGCCATTCTGCGTCTAGCACACCCGCTTTACATCAGCGACTTAGCCGTTCGATATCCCGAGGTCACCATGGTCATTGCCCATGTGGGCAACCCGTGGGTTATGGACGTTGCTGTGATGCTGACAAACCATGAAAACATCCATGCGGACCTGTCGGGACTCATACTCGGTGACGCGACTGCTATTGATGACTTCGTACAAAACCGTCGCTTGATGGACAGCATTCAAACGGGCCTGGATTACAGTGGCCGCTTTGACAAGCTGTTGTTCGGTACAGACTGGCCGCTTGTTCCGATGCGTCCGTATATCCAGTTTGTCAAGCGACTGGTGCCGGAGAAGTATTGGCCCTATGTGTTCAGTCGCACAGCGCAGCGTGTGTTCCCACGGCTGCGAGTCTGATTGCGCGTGCATGACGACTATGGCTGTGCGCGGAATTCCACGCGGAGGTTGACCGTTATCTGGAGCTGTCCCGGAGCCTGGGCATCCGCTGACTCAGCCAGCATAAGAGTTCGGGACTCACTCCAACCGGAAACGACGGAGCTTGCGGTTTCGTCTACGTCCACCAGATGTACAGTGGCGAATCCACTGCTGTCTGCGATTAACCTCGCTTTCCACCAAGCTTCCTCAAGCGCCCGGCGATAGGCAGTTTCTTCGGCTGCGCGGGTGTCTTCGGCCGCGTAATGGATGCCTCGAATTTCGTTGGCGCCGGCGTCCACTGCCGCATCGAGAAGCGGGGCCACATGATCAAGGTCCTGAATAGATATATCGTAGATATGCACAGCGCGGAAACCGATGAGGACATTGCGCCGTTGGTCATCGTCCCACTGCTCTCGACGGTGAAGGCTGAAATCCACTGTCTTGATGGACTCTCGCTTGACAAAATCCGCCGCTGCTCTTACGATAGCAGCCCCCGTCCGGTTGGCTTCGTCCATGGCCTCAGTGGCCGACGCACCATCTGCTCGGACACCTAAGATGATCCTGGCCATATTCGGTTCGACAGACGTCGTACCACTGACCGAAAGGTTGATAGTTAGGTCCGGGGACTCATTAGCACATGCTTGGCCGATAGAAACAAGTAAAAACGCAGCAGCAATGATCAACACAGTACGGTAATTCATGATGACGCCTCCTTATCCGGATCGGGAAATGTGCGCCGCAGAAGAACTAAGCCCGTCAACAGTAAGCTGAGGGCAGCTAGTAACAGAAGGATGTATAACTCTCCGGGGAGAGTGATGCCGGAGAGCTGCCCGGTTCCTAAGACGAGACCGCCTACCGCAACCGCCGCACCGCAGCGAAGCAGAGTATCTTTGATGAAGTATCCGACGTGCAGTTTGCGATCGCCTTCTTGATTGGCTGCTGCAGCACAGGAGAGGTAGCTCATGTCCCAGAAGACTAACAGCATGATGCCGCCCCATAGTGCTGTAAGACTGCTGGAAAAACCAAGGTGCCAGAAAAACGAAGAGAACACATACTGGCCGAGCAACACTAAGCCCGCAGCAGAAAACAAGGAGAAGTGGTAAAGAAGACTTCCCGAGACTGCAGCAGCAAACCCAACACTGACCAACAACCAGTGATATGGCGTGGTGTGATGGGCTAACGGCAGAGCCGCGGCCAGAACAAACCATAGGATGGGGAATATCCGTAACAACAGCATGGTCACCGCCTCCTCTGGGCGCTAAACACGGTAAAGAGATGGCTTTCCAGCGGGGATTCGCCATCCCACGAGATGATGGGCAGACCACCGCTTTCGAGTTCGTGCAGCTTCTGTTTCTGCAGCATGCGCCAATACTCCAAAGCTAAGCCATCGAACTTGGATCTTTCGTCCAGAAGCGGTCCGACAATGGATTCAGGCTCCATATAGATGACGATCGGACGAAAGCCGTGAATCGCTAACTCTTTGACCATGATTGAAGAGCGACGGTCGAGAAGAGTCGTGAAAACGAACACTTGGGCCTTAGGCGGTAGGCTGCGAGGCGGCAGCGTGCGGACATCACGTGAGGCTGTGCTTGTCGACAGTTCCATGCGAGCCAGGCGGTCAAGGATAGCATACAGCTGGCGAGTGCCTGACGAAGGCGTTATATAGCCTACTGGTCCACCGTATTCAATGAATCCGACTCGATCTTTCCGTTGCAGAAAGAAACTCGCCAGGTTAGCCGCTCCGCGAGCCGAGCTGTTTAAGGTAGTAAAAGGCCATTGGCCTACATCCCTAAGCGTATCGACAACGATGACCACATCGGTATTGCGTTCTGGTGTGCGTTCGTTGATGTGCAGTTTTCCCCAACGAAGGGAGTGACGCCAGTTGATCTGGCCGGCAGAATCGCCGCGGGTATACTCCCGGATCCCCGCCAACTCCATACCCTCGCCACGGCTTCTTGAAAGATGGTCACCATGGAAAAGACCGACCTCGCGTGCTAGTTTTCCGTAGAGATCGAAGCGCCGCAGACGAGGGAACACAGAAAAGGGATCACCTTGTGCTTCTTTCGTACCCCACCACCAGGATAACGAAGGGTCGGCGGCTCGGCAGCGGAAACGTCCGATGCGGAAATGACCACGGCTTGCAAGATCGATTGTGCTTGTGAGGGATGTCGAGTCATCGGATGAAAGCGAGAATACCCAACGCTCATCTTCCTGCGCCAAACGACGCCTGCCTGCGACCCGATGGGTAACCTCCAGAAGCGGGAGATCGGTGTCGGCCTCCACGGCCAATTGTGCCAAGGTTTCTTCTTCTTCGAAACCCTGACGGCCGAAGGTCTCAGAACGCAGTCGGTACATGGGTTCTTCCGCCCACAGATGCGGCCAAACCAGACTAATAAGAAATGGAAGCCCGAGGAGCAGAAATTCGAGTCGCACGAACAAGACCGTGAAGACAAGACTTGCCCCAGCAAGATAGGTATATAATTGGTATTTCTGAGTGATGGTCAGCTCCATTACTCCGCATCCTTCACAGCCGGTGTGGGAATCTGCT
>SLOG01000240.1 GCA_007132635.1 Limnochordia bacterium | reverse complement strand
CCAAGTACGCTAATACTTGATGAACCCACTGCGGGCTTGGATCCCAGGGGCCGTGATGAGATCTTGGCTCAGATCCAGCGGCTGCATCAGGACTGGAACATGACAGTTGTTCTCGTGACTCACAGCATGGACGATGTTGCACGCTTGGCGAGTCGGCTGGTTGTATTGGAAAAAGGCCGCATTGTACTCGAAGGCAGCCCGCGTGAAGTATTTGTGCATGCTGAGCAACTGGGCCGGATTGGTCTGGGAGTTCCGCAGCTGACAAGGCTTCTCCAAGAGTTAAAGCAGCGTGGTTTTCCTGTGGATTCGCAGGCGCTTGGGTTAGAGGAGACAGCCGAACAGCTAAAAAAGATACTGGAGAGTCAGCACTATGGCCATGTTTAGGAATATCACAATCGGGCAGTATGTCCCCGGATCCTCTTTCGTGCATCGTCTGGATCCGCGCACAAAAATCTTGGGAGCACTCCTGCTCATTATTCTGCTGTTTCTGGTGGGTTCTTTTGCGGGCTATGGCTTTGCGGCTGTCTTTGTTGCACTCGTCATGTATACTTCGAAAATCCCTGTGAAATTTGTGCTCCGAGGCATCCGCCCGTTGCTGATCATAATCATCTTGACACTCACACTCAATGTCTTCATGACCGAAGGCCGGGAGCTTGTTCGGATTGCGTTTCTAAGTATCACTGAGGAAGGTTTAATTCGGGGCGGCATGATGGGGATCCGGTTGATTCTTTTGGTGATGGGAACTTCGCTTCTGACTTTGACTACTTCACCTATCCTGCTTACCGACGGAATCGAAAACTTACTTTCGCCCGGAAAGCGGATCGGAATACCTGCGCACGAACTGGCAATGATGATGACAATCGCTCTGCGTTTTATCCCAACGCTTTTGGAAGAGACTGAGAAGATCATGAAGGCACAAATGGCTAGAGGCGCCGATTTTGAGAGTGGTAGTCTCCTGCAGAGAGCCAAAAACCTGATCCCGCTTCTCGTCCCGCTGTTTATCAATGCTTTTCGTCGAGCTGATGATCTGGCGATCGCCATGGAAGCTCGGGGCTACCGTGGGGGAGAAGGACGAACTCGCTTTCGCGAACTAGAGTTTCGCAGAGTGGACGGAGTAACGTTGGTTGGCATAGGAGTTTTTGTCGCCGCGATTGGCGTTTGGTTCTAGATATTTGGGAGACCACGATTTTTAGGTGAAAATATGAATGTTAAGCTAACAGTAGAGTATGATGGGACCAATTACCACGGCTTTCAAGTTCAGCCTAACGCAAACACGATTCAAGAGGAACTGGAGAAAGCTTTGGCAAGACGGCTTAACCGCCCGGTGCGGGTCATCGGTGCTGGTCGAACCGATGCTGGGGTGCATGCTGCAGGACAGGTGGTCAACTTCTTCGGGGCCATGCCAATTCCTTTGGACAGGGTTCCGGTGGCACTTAATAGTGTGCTTCCTCGGGACATCCGGATTGTTGATGCCAAAACGGTATCGGAGACGTTTCACGCTCGTTTCAGCGCTTTGAGAAAAACGTACGTCTATACGATTTACCGCGGGCCTTACCACTCGGTGTTCTGGCGGCGCTATTCGTGGTGGGTGACCCATAACCTGGACATCGCGGCCATGAACCAGGCGGCACATGGGCTTGTCGGGCAGCGAGACTTTGCTTCGTTTGCTGCGAGTGGTGGTGCAGCTAAGACCTCCGAAAGACATCTAATGGAATGCTTAGTGAGCGAAGAAGGTCCTTTGGTCAAGGTTAAGTTTACGGCAGACGGTTTCTTGTACAATATGGTAAGAAACTTGATGGGTACGATGGTGGATGTGGGTATGGGCGTCCTGTCGATGGGCGGCTTGGCGGCGATTCTGGCAGGAAGAGACCGTGCGTTAGCAGGGATCACTGCTCCTCCCCAAGGTTTGTGTCTAGAGCGAGTGGACTATGAATTGTCTTGACAGGTCTTATAGGGTAAAGTAAAATGTACAGTGGTTGTGCGTTTATTGGCCCTCGACAGGATGCTGCCCTGCCCCGTGCAGCTCCGGAAGAGGTGATACAATATAGACTGGGAGTAAAGGGGGGAACGGCATGAAGACGTATATGGCTAACAGCGAGACTGTAGATCGCAAGTGGTTGGTCGTTGATGCGGAGGGCAAGACACTTGGGCGCCTTGCCTCAGAGATTGCAGCAGTACTACGCGGCAAGCATAAGCCCACGTTTACGCCGCACGTTGATACTGGTGATCATGTGATCGTTGTTAATGCGGAGAAGATTGGTTTGACTGGCAGGAAACTTCATGAAAAGCTCTATTATCGGCACACAGGTTACGCTGGTGGTATCAAGGTGCAAACTGCGGGACAACTTTTGGATAAACACCCCGAAAGGGTCGTAAAACTGGCGGTACAAGGCATGCTTCCGCACACCAAACTAGGACGGCAGATGATTCGGAAGCTGAGGGTATACAAAGGACCTGAGCACCCACACGAAGCACAGCGGCCGGAGGCCCTGGTTCTTTAGGGGATTTGGCGGTGTTTGAATTCACAGACAAGATAGGAAGGGAGGCAAACTCATGGCTGCAGAAACATGCTACGGCACTGGTCGTCGAAAAAGATCAGTAGCGCGAGTTCGCATTATTCCTGGCAACGGAAAAGTGGTTGTCAACAACCGAGATGTGGACGAATATTTTGCCCGTCCATCGCTGCAAACTGTTGTACGTCAACCTCTTGCTTTAACTAACACAGAAGGCAAGTACGATGTGCTGGTCAATGTGCGCGGCGGCGGTACCTCTGGGCAAGCGGGTGCCATTCGTCACGGAATTGCCAGAGCTTTGATTGAACTTGACATAGAGCTTCGTCCACCGTTAAAGAAGGCTGGGTTTTTGACTCGTGACCCACGGATGACAGAACGAAAAAAATACGGTCTCAAAAAAGCACGCAAAGCACCGCAGTTCTCGAAGCGGTAAAGGACAGCCCGGGCTCCCCGGGTTTTTCTTTGCCTTGAAAAGGGAGGTCGTCGCATTTGGAACAGGTGTTTAAGAACGGTCGATTCTATTCGCTGGGACGCTTGGGTGTACGGTGTTACGAAGCCATTGTAGTTCGTGATGGTGTCATTCAGTACCTAGGAAGCTTGGACTCCATAAATCCAGGTCTTGGAGCGGAGACCATCGATTTGGGTGGCCGGATGGTTGTGCCTTCGTTTACTGATTCGCACATTCACTTTCTAACCTTTGGGTTGTCGCTTAGTTCCGTACGGCTTGATGGCCTTAGCAGAGCTGCTGCACTCGAAGCCGTGGCGGAAGCCCACGAGCAGTGTCGTGCGGGGGAATGGGTCACAGGCCGTGGCTTTAACTTCAACCTGTGGGGCGATGACTGGCCGACTAAGGGGTGGCTGGATGAATGGGCGCCTATGAGTCCGGTGGTGCTTACGGCAAAAGACGGACATATGATATGGGTAAATTCGGCAGCACTGAAAGCCTGTGGAATCACAAACGAAACAGCGACTCCGCTGGGTGGCGAGATTACGCGCGACATCCATGGCGAACCGACTGGTCTGTTTAAGGAGACGGCCATGGAGCTCGTTCTTCGGCATATTCCCGAACCGCCTTTGGATCGCTGTGTTGAGGCTGTACGATTGGCAGTGGCCGAATGCACAGCCCACGGAATCACGGCCGTACACAATATGGAGGGTTCCTTGGCGTGGCGGGCTCTGCAAGAGGCCGAGAGTCGCAATGGCCCCATGGACTTTCGGGTTTGGCTGACGGCTGGCGCGGAGAACCTGGATAATGCACTTGCCTTGGGCCTGAAGACTGGGTTTGGCAGTGATCGAATGCGGTTTGGGGGAATAAAGGTATTTGCCGACGGAGCTTTAGGGTCCCGCACAGCTGCTATGCTGAAACCGTATGAAGGGACAGAGAACCATGGCCTTACGGTAACCGACGCCAACGAAATGCATCGGATTGTCGCTCAGGCTAATGGTGGCGGAATCCCTGTTGCTGTCCACGCCATTGGGGACGCTGCTAATCGCTGGGTGTTGGATGCTATCGAGTCCTGTGGCGATCGTTCGCTTCGTAATCGCATAGAACATGCCCAGCTTCTGTCTCCTCAGGATATAAACCGCTTTGAGTCCCTCGGTGTCACGGCTTCAGTACAGCCGACTCATTGTCCTCAGGACCGTTATATGGCCGATGTACATTGGGGAAAACGTAGCCGCTTTGCGTACGCCTTCCGATCGTTGCTAGATTCTGGGGCTTCAGTCGCTTTTGGTTCAGACTGCCCTGTTGAGACATGCAGTGTCTTGACAGCCCTTTACAGTGCCGTTTTCCGACGACGCATTGATGAGCCCGACACCGACTCCTGGTATCCTGCCGAACGCATCACCGTTGCCGAAGCTCTCCGGGCCTATTCGGTAGGTGGTGCTTACGCGGCTGGAGAAGAGCTGTGGCGGGGGAATCTGCTGCCGGGGATGCCAGCGGATTTCACCGTTCTGTCGGAGAACATCCTTGAACGTCCAGAGTTGATCCCCGATACGCACGTGGACAGTGTCTATTTCAGTGGTCGGCAGGTTTTTCAAAGGTCGGCTTAGACTCTTAGCGGAAGACTACCAGTCTTCCAGACGATGAAAAAAGCCCCGGAGCTCTGCAGGCAGGCTGCGAACTCGGGGGCTTTTTTTAATCATCTTCTTCGAATTCCGGATCGGTCAGGCCAAGAGAGAGGTGTCGAGCGAATGTTTCACTCAGAACCGTATACGTTACCGGTATAACGAACAAAGTGAGCAATGTTGATGTGAAAAGGCCGCCAATGACTGCCGTTGCCAAGGGAACCTGTAGTTCAGCTCCCTCGCCTATGCCGATGACTAACGGAGTCAAACCAAGAATGGTTGTGGCAGCTGTCATGAGGATTGGGCGCAGACGAATTCGAGCGGCTCGCAGCACGGCTTCCCGGATCTCATAACCGCGTCGCCGCTGCAAGTTAATGTAGTCCACGAAAACAATCGCGTTGTTGACTACGATTCCAGCCAAGACGATCATCCCGATTAACGAGGGAACTCCAAGGTTTTCGCCCGTAAACCACAGACCAACAATGGCGCCGATCATGGCCAGAGGAACAGCTAGCATGATAGCGAACGGATGGAGAAACGACTCGAATTGCGCGGCCAAAACCAGGTAAACCAAGCAGACTGCCAAGAACAGAGCCAGGAACAGATCATCCTTGGCTTCCTCGATTAACTCGTTGATGCCCCCAATGCGAATAGCATACCCTGGAGGCAGATCCATGCTCTCGATAATCGCTGTAGTCTCTCGCGCTGCCGTCGTGAGGTCAAAGGTGTCGAGCTGTCCCGTTATGTTAATAATCCTCTGGCGATTTGCTCTCGGAATAGCTGGTGGAGCCTCCTCAATCTCAGGGGTCACCACGCGGCTGAGCAGGAGTGAAGCTTTACCCATGCCTTCAATGGGAAGAGAGGACATCATGCGCGAATCCAAGAGACCATCGTAGGTATGTGTTGGTCTGTCAGGTCGTAAAACGATCGGCAGAGTTCGGTTGCCTATATATATCTCTGTGGCCCGAAGTCCTGTTGTAGCTTCGCGAACAGCCAATCCAACCTGCCCAGCTGTCATGCCGCCAAGAATACTGCGGCCTGGATCCACTCGCAGAAACAAACTTTCTATGGTGCGGAATTGAGCACTCTCAACTTCACCAAATCCTTCCAATGAACGCATGCGGTCTGCTAGTTCATGGGCTATCTCGAGCAGGACGTCTCGATCATCTCCGCTAACTGTGACCATCAAATCTGGGGTTAAAACACTTGCGGCCGACCCGAAAAGAGCACTGCCGTGAATCGTCAGGCGCAGAGCACCAGATTTCAAGGCTGCAGCACGTATGTCTCGGGAGACTTCCTGGCTCGTTCGCTGGCGGTCCCGCTGCGGGACCAGCTTGATCTGCATCTCTGCGCTGTAAAGGTCGGCACCGTAGATCTGTGAAATAATGTCCGCATCGCCTTGGTCACCAGCCTGCACTAAGAGGGCTTCGACTTCCGGGATCTCTAACAGATTTGCCTCCATGTTCTCCAAAAAGGTGCGGGTAGCGTCTAAAGGTACTCCTGCCGGAAGGATTGCCTGAGCACCGATGACACCTTCATCCATTTCAGGAAGGAACTCCTCACTCATGCGCGGAACTATCACGGCGGTCCCAACGACTGCCAACGCGACAAGGGAAAACACAAATATTTTCCGGTTAAGAGCACGAGAAAGCAGAGCTGCGTAGACATCTTGAAGTTTTTGGAAGGCGGCGCTGTAACCAGAACCGCTGTCAGCCTGTACCCAGTGGCGCACACGCGCTGTCAACATGGGCACTACGGTTAGTGCAACAAATAGGGAGGCGATTAGCGAAAACGAAACCGTAAGTCCCAGTTCTTTGAACAGTTCTCCAGCCATGCTCTGCATGAAAATAACTGGTAAAAACACAACAAGGGTTGTCGCCGTAGAGGCGAATATGGCCGAGGCGATCTCCTGGCTGCCAATCTCTGCTGAACGCATCGGGTCTTTGCCATCCATTCGGTGTCGATAGATGTTCTCCAAGACAACGATCGAACTGTCGACTAGCATGCCTGCTCCTAAGGCTAATCCACCTAAAGTCATGAGGTTGATTGATAGATTTCCAAAATACACCATAATGAACGTAGCAATAATTGAGATGGGAATGGCTGCCGCGATGATGAGCAGGCTGTAAATGCTGCGCAGAAACAGAAATAGGACTCCGATGGCCAAGAGCGCACCTACGAGGCCGGTGACAGCCAAGTTGTTGATGGACGAGGTGATAAAAAGCGATTGATCGACAATCGGTGTCAGAGAGAGTTCGGGATCTGTTTGTTCGATTTCCCTCAGGAGTGAACGGATATCGCGAGCAATCTGGACGGCGTTGGCTCCCGACTGGGGCATAACACGAAGCAGCACGGTGTCTTGGGAGTTGAGGCGAGTGAACCCTTCGCGAGGACGCACAGTTTCGTTGATAACGGCAATGTCCGAGATCTGAACGAATGAGGGTACTAATCCACCGAAGCCAAGGATACCTGTATCTGTGCGCTGTCCGATGACCAGTTCCCCGAGGGCGTCAAGACTTTCGATGCGATGACCTGTGCGCAGATTATAGCGGGTATCTTGGTCGCTGACTGTGCCACCCGGCACCACCGTGTTTTGGTAGCCTATCAGCTGTTGGAGAAGGGAGGGCGTTAGCCCCAATTCTTCGAGTTCATTGGGATCGAAGAGGATTTGAATCTCTGGTTCGTGTATGCCGAGAAGACCAACTTCCGCAACGCCGGAGATCTGTTCAAAACGGGGTCTAAGGACGCTAAGACGCGCAGATAATTCCAGATCTGTTAGACTATCGCTGGTTGCTCCGATGATCATCAAAGGAAACTCGTTGGGATCAATGCGCGCGACAACTGATGCTTCGGCATCGCT
>SLOG01000100.1 GCA_007132635.1 Limnochordia bacterium | reverse complement strand
CTGATGCTGGCGGGTGTTGATGAACTCTTGACATACCATTATTTGGTTGCCGAAGTGGTGCGCGCTTCTGGCTGCTCCTATGACACTTTCTGGAATATGACGAAAGAACGGCAGGCAGAGTTTATCTGGACGACGCTGTTTTGTGATCGGACGCCCGTAAGCGAAGCGACTCGAGGAGTGGTCACGACCCTCAGCAAGTTGGGGATGAATCTAAAGACACGCGACCTCAACGCCTATCGAGAAGCGCTAGCGGTCGATGACGCTTCGGACTACGTGGATCGAGTGTTCTCTGTGGCTGGGGTTGAACAAGTCGTTATGACGAATGATCCGTTTGATCCCAAAGAACGCGACCTATGGCTCGCTCGCAAGACAGTGGATGAGCGGTTTCTGGCAGCGCTCCGAATTGATCCTCTGCTAAACGGCTATGGAGATATATGCGGCATGCTTCAAGAACTCGGGTTCGACGTTCAGCCGGATTTATCCGGGGCTTCGATAGCCGAAATTCGCCGTTTCTTAAAAGAATGGATCGAGAGAATGGACGCGTTGTATGTGGCGGTCTCGCTTCCGGAGACATTCGCTTATCCAGAGAAATCTCTGCGAGGCCGCTTGATCAGTGAAGCCGTACTGCCGGTCTGTGAGGAAAAGGGGATCCCTATGGCGCTTATGATAGGGGTTAAGCGAGGGGCTAATTTGCAGCTCCGAAGCGCCGGGGACAGTCTTGGCAAGGCTGACATTGATGCTGTCGCTAACCTATGTGCCGAACATCCAAGTAACCGTTTCATGGTGACTATGCTGTCCAGAGAGAATCAGCACGAGTTAGCGGTTACAGCCAGGAAGTTCCCTAACCTCATGGTATTCGGCTGTTGGTGGTTTCTAAACAATCCCAGCCTGATCCAGGAGATCACCAGAATGCGTGTTGAACTCTTGGGCCCGACCTTCGTGCCCCAGCATTCGGATGCGCGCATCTTGGATCAACTAGTGTATAAGTGGAGTCATTCTCGGAACATTATTGCTCGTGTTTTGACCGACAAGTATTCGGATCTCTTTGCTGCCGGATGGAGTCTCGAGCGAGCGGATATTGAACGAGACGTTGAGGCTATGCTGCATAGGAATGCGATGAACTTCATCAAAGGGAGGGCGATAGGACAATGAGTGGACTGTTTGATCTCACAGGCAAGACGGCGGTCGTAACGGGCGGAACGAGTACCTTGGGTTCGGTGATGGCAAAAGGAATGGCTGACCATGGATGCAGCATCGCTCTGGTTTGCCGGAGTTTGGAGAAGGCGGCTCCTATTGTACAAGAGCTTGAGGCTAAGGGCGTTAAGGCAAAGGCTTTTGCCGCAGACGTGACCGAAATGGCTGACATCGAACGGTCTCTTGATGAGATCATAGATTGGGCCGGAGAGTTCTCTATTCTCCTCAACACACCAGGCAAGAACAGCCCAACACCGTTTTTCGAGCTGACCATGGATGAATGGGATGACATCATGAGTGTCAACTTAAAAGGGCTTGTCATGACCTGCCAAGTCTATGGCCGGAAAATGGCGGATTTCAAGACAGCCGGAAGTATCATAAACATATCGTCCGTGTCGTCGGACCCGCCGTTGTCCCGCGTGTTCACCTATTCGGCGTCCAAAGCGGGAGTCAATAACGTTACGCAGTTCTTGGCCCGAGAACTCGCCCAATATGGCATTCGGGTTAACGCCATCATCCCCGGATTTTTCCCGGCAGAGCAAAACCGTGAGATTCTTGCCAAGGATCCGGCGCGCGTCGAAGCCATAATGAAGCATACACCACTTGGTCGCTTTGGTGATGCCGAAGAACTGCAGGGGACTGCTGTCTGGCTGGCTTCCGAGAAGGCGTCGAGTTTTGTCACAGGGGCCCTCATACGCGTTGACGGCGGATTTGGCGCTATGACGATCTAAAAGGAGAGATGCGAGATGAAAATTGGCTGTTGTGCACCGATTGAGAAGGCCCAGGCGGTAAGTGATGCAGGTTTTGACTATCTTGAATGCACGGTGGTTTCCTTGGATCCAGAGGGCGGCGAAGCGGCCTTTGAGGAGATACTGCAGCAGTTCCTGACAAGTCCGGTGCCTGTCGAAGCCTTTAACGTATTTCTGCCCGGAGATTTGGCGGTTGTCGGCCCTTCGGTTGATTGGCAGCGGGTGAAAGCTTATCTGAAAAGCGCCCTGCGGCGGGTCAGCAAAATCGGGGCCGATGTTGTGGTGTTTGGTAGCGGAAAAGCTCGCAGCATTCCGGAAGGGTTTGCGCGGGACAAGGCCGAGGAACAGTTGCGGAAGTTCTTGCATCTGGCAGCCGACGAAGCCGAAGCCAATAACGTCACGATTGTCATCGAGCCGCTGAATAAAAAAGAATCAAATATCATCAACAGTGTAGCCGAGGCGGTGGACTTTGTGAAAGCAGTCAACCGGCCTCCCATCCAGGCCTTGGCCGATTTCTACCATATCGACGAGGACAATGAACCGCTGACGAACATTCGCGACTGCCGGGAAAATGTCTTCCACATACACGTTGCGGATACAGGACGTAAGGCGCCAGGCACGGGAAGCTATCCTTACGATGAGTTTTCCGCCTATGTCAAGCAGACGCGTTCGCCTCGAGTATCCATTGAGTGCGGGTGGACAGATTTTGAGGCCGAGGCGCCGGCGGCCTTGGCGTTTCTGCGGAAAAAGTTTGCCTAACAAAGAACAAGGGACGGACTTCCTAGGAAGTCCGTCCCTTGACCTTATTCGAAAGCTTCGATCGAGACCGCTTCGATCACAGTGTCTGCGGTTAGAGAGCGTACCACGTCCATTCCTTTCTCTACATGGCCAAATATGGCATAAGCCCCATCAAGACCAGGTGCGTCGACTTTTAGGATGTAGAACTGCGAACCCGCGCTGTGGGGATCATGACTGCGAGCCATCCCCACTGCTCCGGTCACATTGCGCAGCTCGTCGTGCACCTCAAGCTCAATGGTATACCCCGGGCCGCCTGTCCCGATTCCTTGCGGGCAGCCAGCCTGAACGACGGCTGCTTCAACACGATGGAACAGTATCCCCTCGTAAAACCCTGCTCTGGCTAGTTTTACGAAATTGGCCGTGGTCATTGGAGCCCGTTTTCCATCAAGGGTGAGTTGTATGCTGCCCTTGTCTGTTTCGATAGTGACCTTCACGTCTCCCTGCGCCTCAACGTCTGCGATTTCGTCTGGTGTCGGTGCCGTGAACTCTGACCCACCCACGGATGCGGCAGTCAGCAGTGCCAGGCAGAGGAAGCCTGCTAATCCTAGTGCAAGAGTCTTAATCATACACGGTATCCCTCCTGAAGTGATCTGATCTTGCTCCTCCCTTGATTTCTCCGTGGGGTGAAATAGTCCTGCCGAAACTTTGGCGCGAGGAAGGTATTTCTGTAGGGAAGGCGAATAGAGTCTATTATAAAAACATGTAGTGTGATGGGTGCTCGATTTGAGGTAAAAGGGAACAGGCAGCACGCTGTGTGCAAGCCGACGGTCGCGCCACTGTAGTTGATGAACCTTGCTCCATTGTGCCACCGTATTGCGGGAAGGCTGGACTAAGGTTGTGATTCAACAGTCAGGAAACCTGCCTATCGCCTAACCAATAACCTTCGCGAAAAAGGGGATGGGCTTTGTTCAGCTGTGTGGATACGGCAGAACTGTTCAACTATCCTTGGTTTCCGAAAACTAAGGATTTTTTTCGTGTGAGAAACCGCGAAGGTGGACGGAGGTTACTCACTTTGAGACCTTTAGAACAAGCTGCTCGTTTGTCCCTTTTGGGAATACTGGGTTTGGTGCTTGCCGGAGCATCGGCGGCTGCACTGACCTTTGGGTCGGCGAGCATATCGCTCGAAACTGTGCTGCATGTCCTGCTTCACCGTCTTCCGGGAATTGGTGCTGGCTTTACCTCGGGGAGCGCGGCTGAGCAGCTTATCATACTCTCCATCAGGCTCCCCCGCGTTGTCCTGGCGGTATGCGTTGGGGGAGCCCTGGCTTCGGCCGGGGCCGTGATGCAGGGGCTTTTCCACAATCCTATGGCTGAGCCCTATGTGATGGGTGTGTCGGCGGGAGCAGCGTTAGGCGCGACTATCGGGTTCGTACTTCGCCTGGATATGTCGTTCTTGGGGTTGGGCGCAGTCCCGCTGTTAGCTTTTTTGGGTGGGCTTAGCACAACAATTCTTGTTGTAAACTTAGGGCGGGTTGGTTCAAAAGTACCTTTAACCGTGGTGCTGTTAGCCGGTATCGCCGTCGGCTCTTTTCTTTCCGCTATCAACTCGATGTTCATGATCTTTAACCGAGACGATATGCATCAAATTGTGTTCTGGATTATGGGAGGCTTCTCGGGCCGAGGTTGGGAGCACGTTCACGCAGCCTTGCCCTACATGGTTGTGGGCCTGGGCGTCATAGCCTTGCATCTGCGAGAACTTAACCTGATTGCGCTGGGAGAGGAAAAAGCTCAACAGCTTGGTTTAGAGGCTGGTCGGGTCCAGTTTATCCTCATAGCTGCAGCGAGTTTGATTACGGCTGCTGCTGTGTCTGTCAGCGGCATTATTGGCTTCGTCGGACTGATTGTTCCGCACGTGGTGCGGCTGGTTATTGGCCCGGACCATAGGTTTCTTTTGCCCACATCGTGTCTTCTGGGAGGCATCTTCCTTTTGGCCGCTGACACTTTGGCGCGTACCGTTCTCTCACCGATGGAGCTTCCGGTTGGCGTTATCACTGCGCTGGCTGGCGCCCCGTTCTTTTTGTATCTTCTCAACAAAACGAAACACGGCATGTGAGAAAAAGACTAGCACGTGGCTGAAGAAAAGCGGAGAGAATCACGGCCTTCCGTTAGGAAGAGAGGTGAGTAGGCATGGTGGAGACGTCTGTTGCAGTTAAGATCAACCAGCTTATGTTTCGCTATGCCAGCAGTACCAGCCAGATTTTGGATTCCTTTTCGCTGGATGTTGGCAGCGGGGCTTTTGTTGGCATCATAGGCCCTAATGGGTGCGGGAAGACTACTCTTCTGAAATGCATTACCCGAGTTCTGCCCCCTGAAGCTGGCCTCGTGGAAGTGCTGGGGACTGATGCAGCTGAACTCAACCGCAAAGAACTGGCAAAACGCTTAGGGGTTGTGCCGCAGCGGTTTGAAGCAAGTTTCTCATTCACAGGTCGTGAACTCGTAGCTATGGGGCGTTATCCTCATCAGAAACTCTTCAACCGGGAATCGGCAGCCGATAAGCGAAAGATTGAAGATGCGCTTACTGTGACAAACACCCTGCATTTGGCTGACCGGCCGATTACGCAGTTAAGCGGCGGCGAGCTGCAGCGGATTACGATTGCACAAGCACTGGCGCAAGAACCGCAGGTGCTTCTTCTTGATGAAGCGACATCCAATTTGGACATAAACCATCAAGTTGAGATACTTGATTTGATCCGTGAACTGAACCGAACGCAAGGTCTAACGGTCATCTCGGTCATGCATGATCTAAACTTAGCCGCCCAGTACTGCGACTTTTTGGTCATGATGAAGGATGGGCAGGTCTATGCCAGCGGTTCTCCCATTCGCGTCTTAACTCGTAAGGCCATTCGCGATGTATACGGCGCCCATGTTTCTGTTCGGGTTGATCCGGTCACGAAGCGGCCTCAAGTGGGTGCTATCAGCCGCAGCGGCCCCAGTTACTCGGGCAGTGGCTTTTTGGCCGGAACCCGCGTGCACGTAATCGGCGGCGGAGGCATGGCAGCTTCACTGCTTGAACTCCTCGTTGGTCACGGGTTGGCGGTCAGCTGCGGTGTCATCAATGCGTTGGACGGGGATTGGCTGGTTGCAAATGATCTCGGGATACCCATGGTTACCGAGGCTGCCTTCGCGAGCATTCAGAAGTCGACTCACCACGAGCATTTGGGCATGGCGGCGCAAGCAGACGTGATAGTTGTGGCGAATATTCCCTTTGGGGCAGGAAATCTTCTGAACTTGGAGGCTGCGCAGGCCGCTCAGGATAGTGGGAAGCCTGTTGTTCTCTGTGACTTTACGCCGGTGGAGGCGAGAGATTTTACCGAAGGCAAGGCAGAGCGGCTTCACAATCGGCTGCTGGAACACGGTGCCGTATCGATACGAGAGATCGAAGATTTGTGGGATGTTCTGTCTCAACTGGTTACCGATCGGAGGGACTAACTTTGGGTACAGGAGTTGTGTTTGTGGTGGGCGGAGCTCGGAGCGGAAAGAGCACCTTTGCTCAAGAGCTAGTACAGCAGCTGGATTGCCGCACCGCTTATATCGCCACGGCCCAACCGCGAGACGGCGAAATGGTGCAGAGAATTGCCAAGCACCAAGCAGAGCGTCCGAAGCATTGGGTTACGGTCGAGGAACCACTTAGTTTGGCTGAAGCGATCATCAGTCATGGTGAACGGGTGGATGTGCTCTTGGTGGATTGTCTAACCCTGTTCGTCAGCAATGTGCTGACAGCAGGAATGGACATGTTAGGTACAGAGGACAATCCAGAATTTGCCTCCGAGACTGAAGTTCGAGTGCGGGAAGCGGTAGGTCAAGTGGTGGATGCGGCCCAGAGGGTTCCGGCCGTTGTGGTGTTTGTCAGCAACGAGGTGGGCCAGGGACTCGTGCCGCCGTACAATCTAGGGCGGCTGTACCGCGATATCGCTGGGTGGGCAAACCAGGCCGTGGCTAGGGTGAGCGACCAAGTCTATTGGGTGCAGGCTGGCATCGCAGTGGAGCTTAAACAGCACGCAGTTTCTCCTGAAGCTGCCGCCCGGGTCCTAGGCCGATGACAGCCAAGATGCTCATGGTGCAGGGTACATCGTCGCACGCAGGGAAAAGCGTTTTGGCCGCTGCTTTATGCCGTATCTTCGCCCGCCGGGGACTACGTACTGCGCCGTTCAAATCATGGAATATGGCACTCAACAGTTATGTAACGGAGGACGGCCTGGAGATTGCCCGTTCACAGGGTGTTCAGGCCGAAGCCGCTGGTGTGAAGGCAGTCGGCGATATGAATCCGTTTCTTCTCAAACCTAGTGGTGATGGGAAAATCCAGTACATCGTGAGAGGCCGGGTTTGCGAGTGCATACCTAAGGATTTTCGTCAGTATGCCCTGCCGGTCATCGAAGAGTCTTTGACAGCGCTGCGCCAAGACTACGATGTCATCGTGATTGAAGGGGCTGGGAGTCCCGCCGAAATTAACCTCCGAAGCGGTGATGTCGCGAACATGGCAGTAGCGCAGCTTTTTGATACGCCGGTTCTGCTGGTCACGGATATTGACCGCGGCGGTGCCTTGGCTGCTGTTGTCGGGACCATGGATCTGCTGCCAGCTGAGGAGCGGCGTCTAGTCGTCGGCAGCGTATTCAATCGATTCCGCGGTGAGCGTTCAATCTTGGAACCTGGGCTGGCTGTCGTAGAGGAACACACTAAGGTGCCCGTTCTTGGGGTCATACCCT
>SLOG01000343.1 GCA_007132635.1 Limnochordia bacterium | reverse complement strand
AGATTACCTCTTTGCCTGCATCCTTGAGGATGCCCCAAAACTCCTCGTACCGAGGGAAAATATATTTGTGCATCCACTTCGGCGAACACACGGGTCCTTGGGTCGTTACAATGTCGTCATGGCAGATGACGAAATTAACCGGCAGCTTGGCAAAGGTACGAAACACTCTGCGGTTGATCTCAGCAAATTCCTCCATGATGCGTTCAAAGCGTGGGTCGAGGCAAGTCTCCAAGAATAGCTCCCATCCGAAGGTCAGCAGGGGCCACATGAACATGGTGTTATACCAGCCCACGGACACCGCCGCACCCTCCGGTGCCTTGTCGCCCCACTCCGCCGGATAGCGCGACCTGTACAGCTCGTATAGGCTGTCCTCATCTCGGTAATCCCGAGACTCTACGACGGGAATGTCGGTAAAATCCCCTTGTTCAAGGGGAGAAAAGGCAAACACCTCTTCCGGGGTCGAGAATTTCTCCCCCCAACTCCAGTGTGTGGTTTGGCTGTCACCCCAGCGGACATTGAGGCGCCCTTGATCATCCGTAAACGATGACTGATCAGCGCGCGGGCGCGGGATAGGCGTATCCGATTCCGGAACGGCCAGACGCAGCTGGGGATAGAGTTCTGCCAGTTTCTGCCGGCACTGCCTCGGATGGTCGAAGTAATCAATTCCTGTCAAGTACGTTTCAGCGTCAGGGTTTGACCAGTGCTCCCAGTGGGGAATACGCTGGGGCCACTGGCCCATAAATGCCAAATAACGATCGTCTGCCTGCATAGCTACTATAAGCCTCCTGTTTGCGTGTTTAACTCGGGGATTCCGTACGGACCGTCAGCCAAGAAGGCCACGGCCGGAGGCGAACCCCAACGGTCGATCCATTCCGTATAAAACGCTTTTGTCGACCGTTCAACTACGTGAGCAGCCGTCTGCAGCCGGTTTTCGTAGCGGCGCTGGACAGGCAGGAAACTGTTGCCATCACGGCCAGGAATCACAGCATAATCCCGCGGCTGCAGCTGAGGACTGTAATACACCCATTTGTCCATGGACAGTTGAGTCATGGCCTTAGCCCACATCTGAACCTGCCACTGTTCTGCAGTAAACCGCCAGTCCGGTGACCGAATGAGCCGCAGAAAAGCCTGCGGACCGTGGAGTTTGAGAAGATGCAGCAGTGTCCTATAGGTCGAACTCCCGACCGGATCCGTATCCGAATTGTCAGCGACTATAACAATGCGTCCCTTGGATCTGACCAGCGTCGCCGCTGTCACACCAGCTTTCGCCGCCTGATAGTGGTTGATGCCCACGAAACCGCCATGGGTAATAACCATATCGTAACGATGGTCCACCGGAATGGTTACAAACTCCCGCAGCTCCTGCACAGCACGCTCGTGAGCTGCTTCGAGTTCACCAGCGAACACGCCTGTCGGCTGGAAGCGATGGTCAAGGGTCACGTTAACAATGAAGTCAACCCCTGCTGTTCGAGCTACTTCCACAGCCTCCTCATGGCAGGGGTTACCCTTTAAGACCAAGTCTCGCGCTTCCGGCGCGGCAAGGTACTCGGGACCATGAAAGACATACGTACTCTGTTCACCGATAAGTCCCGGACACACCGCTTTGCGGCCTCCAGACACCCCCGCCATAAAGTGGCTCTCCACCAAACCTGTTAGAATGCGGATATCCGCCTCCATAAAACGCCGGTTAATCCAGATGTCGCTCCCGCGGCTTGTGCACCCCAAGCGCACCAAGTCTTCCGCACGGCAGTCATGGTTCTCAATGGAAATCCCGCTTGAGAACAGCCTTGGATCGAGGCTCTCGCGGAGTTCGTCCTCTCGCATTGGCCGATGCGTGCCTGTTGCGACCAAAACACAGATCCTCTCTGGCGGTAGACCGGCATCAAGCAAACACTGCAGAATGGGCCAGAGGATGCCCGCTTCACCCCGGTAGGGTACTGGACGCGTCCCGTCGGAGATTACGACCACAGCTCGCGCCGCTGGCTTCTGTTCGAGTCTTTCCTGCAGAAGGGAACGCAGAGGAGGCGTCGCAATGGGGTGCGCTAGAGCCGCAGCTACAGCCGCCTGCGGGCGCTGCAGAACCTGAGGCACTCCCATAGTTAGGATGTCGGTTCCATCAGGAAGTTCTACCTTTAGTGCTTCGGCTCCCAAATTGATGATGGCCTGTTTCACATTCATCCCTCGCTTATTCCTTATTAGTTCCGCCCTAGTGAGGACATTCCTGCCGCCAACCTGCAGTTATGCTATACTAAACCTAAGTCTGTGTGCGAGGTGATGGCCGGTGAAGCCTAGAGACAACCACGAGTCGCCCGATTTTCTAAAGCGGCTCAGCCCGTTGTTGGGCGCGGAGTTGGAGCAGTTCTCTGCATGTCTGCAAGACAAACCTAGTCGCGGTATGCGGGTAAATCCCCTGAAAGTACAGCCGCAGGAGCTGCTGAGCGCGCTCCCGTTTGCGTTCGAAGCCGTCGAATGGTGTCCTAACGGTTACCTGCTACGCGACGGGGAAGAACTGGCTGACATGGCAGGGCGCCACCCCTACCACCACGGAGGCGGCTACTACCTCCAGGAGCCTTCAGCCATGCGTCCTGTCGAACTCCTTGCTGTTAAGCCCGGCCATCGCGTTCTGGATCTCTGTGCTGCTCCGGGCGGTAAAAGCACCCAGATCGGTGCGGCCTTAAAAAATCAGGGCCTTCTAGTCGCTAACGAGGTCGGCGGCGGCCGCATCAAGCCGCTCAGTGAAAACCTCGATCGCCTCGGAATCTCCTGCTGCATCATCACCAACAGCTCCGCGGAGTCCCTCCAGGCGGCTCTCCCCGCCTGGTTTGACCGGGTGCTCATTGATGCTCCTTGTTCGGGCGAGGGGATGTTTCGGCGAGATCAAGCTGTGCGAGCCGACTGGTCCCTCGATAAGTCAGCACGCTGCCAAGACATCCAACAGCAGCTGCTGGCAGCCGGTGCAGGGTTGCTTCGGCCAGGCGGCCTGCTAGTCTATTCCACCTGCACGTTCAACCACGAAGAGAACGAAGCTGTGATCGAGGCCTTTACTGCCGCAGCCCCCGATTTCACAGTGGAAACCGTCGAACGCTACTGGCCGCACCGCAGCGCCGGAGAAGGACAGTTTGCCGCGCGTCTCAGAAAGACGTCCGGCAGCGAAGGCAACACCAAACCGTTTCCGGTCAGCAAGCCCGGCCGCCAAAGCCGCGCCCTCTGGCAGGATTTCCTCACGCAGCACGTTAACGCGCGCCAAAACCTCGGACAGTCTCTCAACGTCCGAGGCGATTGGCTCTATGCCATTCCGGAGGCCGCGCCGCTGATGAGAGGCGTGCGGATTGTCCGTGCTGGCGTCCTGTTGGGCGAAGTGCGCGGCGCACGGTTCGTCCCGTCCCACGCTCTATCGCACCAACTGCCCCTGCATGCTTTTGCTCACACGAGAGACCTTGCCGACGAACCCGATTTGGCCTACCGATATCTGGCTGGACATCCGCTGCCAGGTTTCAGTTCCCGCGACTGGACCGCCGTCACCTGGAAATCAGTGGTGTTAGGGTGGGGCCGCGACAGGCAGGGAGTTCTGAAAAACCACTATCCCAAAGGCCTGCGTCTGCTCTCCTGACTACAGTCCAGGCGGAAGATCCGGGTTTTCCGCAAAGTGCTTAAGGAGAACCAGGGGTTCGGTCAGCGAGGTGTTACTATAGACGACACCATCTTGGGCAGCCGCTTGGGACACGAAGAACTCGTCCTGTGTCAGCTCTCCATAGCGAATCAAGCTGGGTGTCTCGACAGACCAAGGGCCGCAGGTGCCTCGCCCCTGCACGGCAATGAAGCCGTACGCAGCAGCGTCACGAATACGAACAGACCGACCCGGCTGAATCGTCAACCGCTGAGCACTAACTGCGCGGCACCGATAGCAGATCCATTCTGCCGTGTAGCCTTCGGCCTGCATAGCAGCTGCATCATGCACGAGCTTGGGCGCCATAAAACGCTCAGCGTGGAAATCCGGATCGACGTTTAACTCCCAATCCAGAACTTCAATCAGATAATCGAAATCATCCTGATGGTCGGACGGGGTGTCTTTCCACAGTAGGGATTCCGGCACGCAGTGGCCACCGTAGAGCACGGATTGGTACATAGCAAACACGTCCGAGGCAAACTGTGGCTCGTACGTGCACAGACTGCCAGGGGCATGCAGGATGCCCGGAGGTACATCCCAACCCGTGTCCAAAGTTAATCGATAGGCTCGCGACAGATCAAGCAAGCGGTTGTCGCCCTCAGCAAAAGCCTGCAGGCTGGCCTTAAGCTCCTCGCGAGTGACTTCAGGGTTCAGCCCGAAAAACGTAAAGGGGAATTCACCCCCGTGATTGTTGAGCTGGGCTGGAAAGAAATACATCTCTGGTTTGCCGTGCTGGCCCACTCTCTGGGCATGTTCCTCACGATGGTGTACATGGTGCGGCAGCGGACCTTCGTTATCAAAAAACTTGGAGTACATGGGCCAGCCACCGTATGTCTGCCACAGGGCATCGCCGATCAGGTCGCCTTTGAGTGCTTCCACAGCGTCCCGCAGCAGTATACGATCCGCGCCTTCCGAACTGAAGACCACATAGCTCAGGCCTTCGTCTTCAGCGGTCAGGGGGCCGTTTTCCGCCTTGGTTGTAGACGCAAACCACCGCTCATCAATGCCGCCTCGCTCGAGTCCCAAAGCGTAGTAATCGCTGGGATGCAGTTTTATCCTCTTGCCTGGTCGGCAAAACGACCGCGGCACCCATGTCGGAGCAAGGCGCAGAATGCCCTGCCCCTCTTCCAGCGCCTGCAGTGCTTTCTGAGCCGCATACATACCTCTCACCTCCGCTACTCGATCCTAAGAGCCTGCCGCTGGGCCTTCAGGCTGAGTTCAGCCGCTTTGAAGGCATGGTCCTGCGTCATTGCCTTTTCCGTCCGATTAAGGCAGTCTAGGATCAACTCGCCAAAGAACGGATAGCCAACCGTGCCGTGTACAGCAAAATGCTCTGTTCCCTCATGATTGACCAGAAAGACATGATCGCCCTGGTTGTCATGGACTAGATCCAGGTACTTTCGCAGTTCGATATAGCCGTCGGTCCCAAGAATCAAGGTGCGGCCGTCTCCCCACGTCGGCAGCCCGTCTGGTGTAAACCAATCCACTCGAAAGTAATTGATCGCCCCGTTGTCGGCAATCAGCGAAGCATCCCCGAAGTCCTCCAACTCTGGATGCTTCTTGTTGTTGTAATTGGCCACTTTAGCATCAACAACACGCGCGTCCGCTGCCCCTGCGTAAAAAAGAAACTGCTCGATTTGGTGACTTCCGATATCCGTCAGAATACCACCCACAGACTCCCGCCGAAAAAACCAATCAGGCCGCGTGGGCGCATTCAGGCGATGCGGGCCCAAACCCAGCACTTGGATAACACGTCCGACTGCCCCTTCCTTCACCAGCTGTCCGGCGAAAACACCGGCTTCCGAGTGAAGCCGCTCACTGTAGTAGACCGCATACTTGCGGCCCGTCTCTTCCACGGCATGCTTAGCCTGTTCCAGCTGGCCTAGAGTCGTAAAGGGGGCTTTATCGGTGAAGTAGTCTTTCCCACTAGCCATAACCCGCAGGCCCAAGGCACAGCGTTCGCTGGGAACGGCTGCGCCAGCCACCAGCTGTATAGTCTCATCCTCAAGAACGGCTGCCTCCGATGGAGCGATGGCCGCCCCCGGATACCGTTCAGCCAGAGCCGCAGCTTTGGCCGCATCCGGATCAAAAACCATCGCCAACTCGGCCCCCGCTTCGACCAAGCCATTACACATACCGTTAATATGCCCATGGTCCAAACCCACAGCTGCAAAACGAAACTCTCCCGGCTGACAGACCTTGTTGATGCGGCCCTGCGGAGCATAGTTCATCCCATCTGCCCTATCCATCCCATCCCATCCCTTCTACTACCGTTTCACCATGCTGAAATCCCCCGCCAGGTGACTGTCGACGGCTTCTCGGGTGATGTAAGAGAAGTCCCCTTGGTAGGTATTCTTCAGAGTCATGGAAGCATTGGCGATCTGCACAGCCAACTGGGGACCCTCTTCCAGAAAACCCGTGAGAAAACCGCCAGCCAGCGCGTCACCCGCACCTAACCGCTCAACCGCTCGCATAGTCCCGCGCTGGTCGGCGTGGTAGAGTGTGCCATGGGAAAGGCTCGTCACCCGCCACAGAGACTCCGGATTGGGGCTCCTGTGTACCAGGCAGACGGTAGGAACCGCATAGTCCTTGGCAATCCGCTGCGCTAACTCCTCGCCATCAAGATGTCTCAACCCCAAGATCGTCTCAGCATCACCTGCTGACGTGAATAGAATGTCAACATAGGGCATGTACTGCTGCAATACTTCGGCGGCCTTAGGCTTCTCCCACAGCTTGCTGCGGTAATTGAAGTCAAACGAGACCTTCAGGCCTAAGTCCTTGGCCGTCTGCACCGCCTCGAGCGTGGCTCTATGAACAGTATCGTTTAAAGCTGGGTTAATGCCGCTGGTGTGAAACACCGCCGCACCTTGAAAGGCAGCATTCCAAGCAAACTCCCCTGGCTGCACATAGCTAAAGGCTGAATGGCCTCGGTCGTAATAGGCCATGCCGGGACGCGGAGGCACACCATTTTCGTAGAAATACAGGCCCTGCCGGTGCTCCTCAGACCACTGGACAAAGGCCGTATCAATGCCATGCTCACGTGTCTTGTTGACTAAGAAGCGCCCCAAAGGGTCAGCGGCAAAGCGCGACACAAACCGGGTACTTAGCCCCAGCCGCTGGGCCGTAACCGCCGCATTGAGCTCGCTGCTGGCGGGAAACATGTCCAAGTGGGACGCCTGTTCGATTACCATGGGGCCGGGAGGCGACAGCCTGACCATCGCCTCGCCGAACGTTACGAGTTGTGCCATGCCCCATTCATCACCTCGCTCCTAGGATCAGTTGCCTTTGAATGTACCACCCACATCCAACGTGCCGCCGCCTCCGGCAGAGTCATCGAATTTGCTGGTCTTCACTCGCGCTTGGAGTTCTTTATAGAAGCGGTCTTCGTCGATCGGCAGATCCACCCAACCATCAGTCCAAGCCGACAGATGCATGGCGTTAGAGATTTCCAGGCCTTTTATGCCGTCTTCGCCTGGTGCCAGCAGTTCAGTCCCATGGAGAATAGCGTTCACCCAGTTTTGCGTGATTCCGGGATGGCTCGTCTCCTCACCACGGATAGGCACGTTGCATTTCCAGACCTCCGGCGATCCAAAACCGCCTTTGAATTCTGCATTAAACTGGCGCTCCGGTACTCGCAGCCGCCAGAACGTCACCGTATCATCTTCTATAACGATTTTCCCTCGATCACCGGAGAGTTCAAATCGATTGCTTCCAGGGGCTTCCCCGGTCGAAGTGACGAACAACCCTGTTGCACCGTTGGGATACTCAACGTACGCTGTTACATCGTCTTCT
>SLOG01000077.1 GCA_007132635.1 Limnochordia bacterium | reverse complement strand
TGCTATGGGCCGACCGATACCTCGCCTGTACGCAGCCGGAAACAACTCCGGCGTCGGAGCACCTGGCGCGGGTTACGGCGGAGCTGGCGGTACTATTGGACCATGTATGGCTTTTGCCTACATCGCTGGCCGCCATGCGGCTGGTTTGGATCCCTGGAGTTAACTTGCAAAGAGATAACCAATTTGCAGAGGGCTGCCGTCGACAGCCCTCTGCTCTGTTGACGGTGTGTCAAGGCTCGTCATACTATCGAATAGAAATCTCTTGCCGGCTATTTTTGCTAAGCAGGATTGATAGTGAGCCTGCATCCGTTTTTTGAGACAGGGAGGAAAAACGAATGCTGAAGAAGTTTCAGACGCTACAGCGGATTCATGAACTCGGCATTGTCGTGGTGGTGCGAGCTGAAAACGCTGAGATTGCCGCTCGTACGGCAGAAGCTTGCATGGAGGGTGGCATCCCGGCGATTGAGGTGACTTTTACTGTGCCTGGCGCGCACCGAGTTATCGGCAAACTGCGGGACGCCTATGATGACACGAAACTTCTCATCGGTGCCGGTACGGTCTTGGATAGCGAAACGGCTCGCACGGCTATTTTGGAGGGAGCCGAATATATAGTGGCTCCTCATTTTGATCAGGAGACGGCTCGCCTTTGCCACCGCTACCAAGTACCCTATATGCCTGGCTGTATGACCATTACGGAGATGGTCAGGGCACTAGAGGCGGGCATTGACGTGATCAAACTGTTCCCGGGAAGTGCTTTCGGGCCAAGCTTTGTCAAGGCGGTTAAGGGCCCTCTGCCACAGGTTGACTTGATGCCCACGGGAGGTGTCAGTCTGGCCAACGTCGGCGAGTGGATACGAAACGGCTGTATTGCTGTCGGAGTCGGCAGCGAGTTGACGGCTGGAGCCAAAACGGGCCGCTTCGATCAAGTCACGCAGACGGCGCAGGAATTTGTCGCGGCGATCCAGAAATCTCGGGCAGATTGATGATGTGAGTTTCACAGTATAGGGAGTGTAGACCATGAGTAAGAAGGTTGTTACACTGGGTGAGATCATGCTGCGGCTGTCCACCCCGGACCATCAACGCTTTGTGCAGGCCGAATCGTTTGACGCTACCTACGGTGGCGGCGAAGCCAATGTAGCCGTGTCCCTTGCCAACTACGGCCTGGATGCTCATTTTCTGACAAAGTTACCGGACAATCCCTTGGGGCAGAGTGCTCTCAATCACCTGCGGCGCTTTGGGGTGCGGACTGACTTGATATCGCGCGGTGGGAGCAGGTTGGGAGTCTATTTCTTGGAGCACGGTGCCGCCATGCGGCCCTCCAAAGTGGTTTACGACCGAGCGCATTCCAGTATTGCCGAGGCAAATCTGTCGGATTTCGATTTGGACGCAGCCTTTACCGATGCCGCATGGTTTCATTTCACTGGGATCACGCCGGCTTTGGGTGAAAAAGCGGCAACCCTCACAGAACAGGTACTGCGGAAAGCCAAGGAGTATGGGGTGACCGTGAGTGTCGACCTCAATTACCGGAAAAACCTCTGGACTCCAGAAGAGGCTCAGCGGGTCATGCAGCCCTTGATGGATTACGTCGATGTCTGCATCGGCAATGAGGAAGACGCCGAGAAAACGCTGGGATTGAAGGCTGGTGCGAGCGATGTAGCGCAGGGTGAACTGGAGTTATCCGGTTATCAAGAGGTATGCCGTCAGTTGATGGACACCTATGAGTTTCGCTATGTAACGACCTCACTGCGGGAGAGTCGGTCTGCCAGTGACAATGGCTGGTCTGCTTTGCTCTATGACGGCCGAGAGTTCTATCATTCAAGGCAGTACGACATACATATCGTAGACCGCGTGGGCGGGGGTGATGCCTTTGCCAGCGGTTTTATCTACGGCCTGCTGCAGGCCTGGCAGCCCAAAGACGCTCTGGAGTTTGGTGTGGCCGCATCGGCTCTGAAGCATACGATTCCCGGGGATCTCAACCACGCTGCATTGGAGGATGTCATGGCATTGGTTCAGGGTGACAGCTCGGGTCGAGTCCAGCGTTGAGAGGCTCGCAGAGTAGGACGCCGCGAAAAGGAGTTGATGGCCTTGAAACACGCACGTTGGCATCGTCTGCTGTTGCTTCTGCTTTTGGGTCTTGTACTTTCGGGTTGTTTTGTCATTGAACAGGAATTGGACTTGCAGGCGGGGACTCCGGAAGCCTTGGTGACCACGCGGCTTAATGTAGACAAATCGTTTGCCGGGGCGGAAATGGATCTCTTTCTGGACAGTTTGGCACTCTCTGTGCCGTCTCTAGAGCAAGAAGCCGCTTTCAGCCGTTACGAAGTGACGCGGGATTTCCAGCGCATGGTTGTGTATGAATGGGAAGGCCAAGTTCCGCAAGCAGGACGGTACACCCTGGATGAGAGGCACGATGGGAGCTGGGCTTTTCGCTATGACCTGCGGCCGGTGGAAAACCTTTCCGATCACGGGGAGAACGGTTCACATATTCTGATTGTCTCGATCTACCTGCCTGACGATATCGAATTTGCCAACACGCTGAAAGTCGATGGGAACCATGCAGTATGGGGTCTGACTCGGGCTGAACTGCAGCAGGGGGTTACGCTGCAGGCCGTCACGCGAGCACCCGCGCCGGACACGGACGAATAGTTAGGATGTTGGGCATACATGCCTTTTAGAGGAGGTTTCGGCTATGCGGCCCGCATTTGTGGCTCGCCACCTTGTAGACGCGCCTTGGGCAGAGGCTTTATTGCAGCGCTTGGGGGAGGCAGAGGCCTCCCAGTTCAGAAGACTCTCGGCACCAGATCTAACCTCGGTTTTCGAAGAGGTAATGGGCTCGCCGGTGGGAGGCCCGGTGCATCGACGGTTTGGCGTATCAAGCCCAAGTGCGTTTTGGCTGTATTACACAGCGGCCTGGTGTACTCTGTTTGAAGAATTGCAGCTTCCCTCGACAGGGGTCTTGTTGGAAGCGGCTGCTGGAGATACTACGTATGTACCTGAGGCTCTAGCCGTGTACGGGGGAGGCGCAGGACGCTATGTCACGGCTAACCTTAACCGAGACCTGACTCAGAGTTTCTTGGCACAGACGAAGGCGCTGACACTTGATGTGCAGGTCGTCGAAGATAATGCTGACCAGATACCCCGTTATTTTCCACCGGGGACCTTTGCGCTCGTCGCCTTTCAGCATGCGGTGAATGACCTAATCCAGACCATCGTTGCTGACCGTCACGGGATCGACACTGTCTCCAACAGCTGGTGGTCAGTGCTGCCTTCCATGGTGCGGTTGGTGATGGACTATCACGCTGACGGCCGCCTAGAGACAATCGCGGCGCCGGCCCTAATTGCTGTTTTACGTTCGGTGTGTGATGTTACGGTGGATGGCGGATATCTCGTCTTCAACCATTGTGTCTTCCAAATGGATCTAGACGCAGGGTACTCGCAGGAGCTGTATGGGAGCCTGATCCCGCTGGCCCGCCGCTGGGTTCAAGAGTCCGATTTGCCGCTTCAGATTGTAGAACGAGATTGGTTGGACAGTCAATGGTGGATGGTGGCCCAAAAGACTTGATAGATGAGGGCCTGCTAGGAGGTGCAGCTTTGGAAAGGCAGCGCTCAGAGCGTTTTCTTAACGCGTTCATTGGTATTGAAGGGATCTTGCACGCTCGTTATGACGGCGATTCAAAGCGGCATGTGCCGTTTTATCAGTTAGTTGATCACGCTGCCGAAACCGACGATATTGTGAAGACCAATCAGGTTGAACTCAAGGAGTATGCCGATCTGCGAAACGCCATTGTGCACGAGCGAATTGACGGTGAGCCCATCGCAGAACCGCATGAAGAAGCAGTTAAGGCACTAGAGAAGATCCGGGCTCTGCTGGAGCGCCCGCCGACCGTAGGGGAGTTCTACACAAAACCGATCATTGTCTGCCAGCCGTCCGATCGTATTGGCGAAGCTGCAGCTAAAATGCTTGAAAAAGGGTTTTCGCAGATACCTGTGTATAGCGATGGACGCTGTCTTGACGTGTTGACGTCGGACACCATCACTCGCTGGCTGGCTGCTCGTTTTTCCAATGGGATCGAGCTCTTGGAAGAAGAAACGGTGGCAGAAGTGCTGAAGTTCACGTCGAAGAAGCCCCATCACGACTTTATCGGCCGGAGTGCGACTATCATGAACGCGATTGCTCGCTTTGAGGAGTTCAGCCGTCGAGGAGCCCGCCTGGCCGCACTTATCATCACGGAGGACGGTGACTGCGGCTCGGAGCCCTGCGGTATCATTACGACCGGCGATTTGACCGATTTGTATGAGAAGGTGGAACTGCGCCGCATCGAGTGGCGGTAGCATGTCGTCCTAAAACTGCAAAAGACTGACGCGATCGTTCATGTATTGCCCGCAGCTTTCTGCTATACTGCAGGAAATCTGCAGATAGGAGGAGTTGGTTTTGAGCGATCGCCAGAAAGAACTGCATTTTATCCAAGCAGACCTAGCCCCGGAGAGGTACGAGGATCAGTATATTTCCCGGTTTGGTTCGCGTTTTTCCCTGCAGTTTCATCCCAAAGGCCGCGGTGTGCTTCCAGTGGGGTTAGGCCCCATCAACACTAATTTGGCGGCTTTTTTTGCTGCGGAAATCGACGGCGAACTGTGGAGTCTACCGCTGCAGTACCCTGCGGGGTTTGACCGCACAACGCGCAGTATCGACGAGTTCTCCATACACCGCAGTATGACGACTGCAGTCCTTAAGAGCGAAGCCGACCATCCGGGAATCGACTTGGAATGGGAATTCACGTCGCCGTTTTACCCTCAGGACAAGCTCCTATCATCGGCCCCGTTCTTCTATGCCACAGCCCGGCTGCGGAATCGCTCGGATTCTGTCCAGACTGGTCGAGTACTGGGAGGGCTCGAGAACCTGGAGACTCGCTGTCTGCCAGACCAAATTGGGGTTGTGCAGGCAATGTCCGTGGCTGCTGCCTTCCGCGGACCGGAGACCAAACCAGGTCGCCTGCTTCACTATCAGTTGGGAATGGCCGCCCTTGATTCGGGGGCTCATATGGAGTTGGTCGAAACCAGTTGCGCGTACTGGCAGACAGCGCAATACGACTATGCGTTGGCACCAGGGGAGACTCTTGAGTTTTCGTTTGTCTTAGCCTGCTGTCTGGAAGAGAAGGATATCGTATCCTACCACGGCGAACCATGCAGCCTATTCTATCAGAGAGAACTCGCCACGGTTGAAGCCGTGATCGCCTATGCCGCAGACAACTATGCAGAAGCTCTGCGGAAAAGCAGAGCCTTTGACGCCATTGTGCAGAATGCACCGTTTCCGCAGCACATGAAAGATTTCATCTACTGGAACTTTCACATCTACCTAGGCGGGACTTGGCTGCTGCGACGTCCGAGCGGGCAGTCGCTGTACACCAACTACGAGGGCGGGACGGGGTATTTTTCCACCATTGACGTGGAATACAATCTGGCTCCTTTCTATGCATCGTTTTGGCCTGAGCTTCTGACGGATCAGCTTTCCATTTGGGCAGAGACTTACCAGCGCGGCAACCGGCGCCGGCCGTTCTCTTCCGGGCCTCGGCACCGAATCATGAGTCACGATGTCGGCGGCGGTTTCGTCATCGATGAGCAGGTATACATTCCCGGACCGATGCCGGTGGAAGAGAACTGCAACTATATCCTGCTGCATTATCTTTACTATCGATATACGGGGGATTCGTCGCTGTTCTCGCGCTATCGCGTTCTGTGCTGTGAGTTGGCTGACTATGTCTTGGAGACCGACGTTAGCGGTACGGGTCTTCCGGATATCGGTACCAACAACACGCTCGATTGCTTTGACAAACTGCTGCGGGATATGGATGACCAAGTATTCCTGGGCGTCAAAGCCGGGACCGCCCTGCGTGTGCTGGGGGCTATGCTGGAGGACATTGACGGAGATTCGGAGGCGGCACAGCCCTATGCCCAGGGGAGTGAAGCCATTATAGATTCGCTCGAAGCCGAAGCTTGGCAGCAGGACCATTACGTGATCACCATTTCCCGCAGCAAACCGGAAGGGTGGGATACGGCGTCACCCTTGACCACAAACGGTATGGCTTACTTGTTCTTCACCGGTCAGCCACTCCTTTTGGATGCGGAACGGCTGCGAAGCGACATGCTGTTGACGCAGCAGGACTACACCCTCTGGCCCTCCATGGGTGTATGGCGAGATCTAACTGCCTTCTACCTTGGCCTGCGGCCCAGTACCGAGTATAAATTCCGTCCCGATTTTCGTAACGACATGTACCCCCGCTCCTTCAATGCTGTTGCTATGCTGCAGGCTTGGGCAGGAATTGGCGTCGATGTACCGAACAAGAGGCTTATTGTTTGCAGTGATGCCGATGGCCGGTTTCCGCTGCCGATGCTGGCTGACTGGCATGCCGGCGTCGTGCCTGAGATCGTGGTGAAAAACGGTCAAGTGGTGTCGGATGGCAGCGACCTCCTGCGGGATTTCTGCATAGAGAGCGCTTCCTACTAGAACGAGAGGCGGTGGGGTTTTGCAGGGAGTGTGCATTGAACGAGGTCTTATGGATTGGCAGATTGTCCAGCAGGATAACGGCAGCACGTCGATTGAGCTTGCCGGTTTCTGGTCGTGGCCTGAGTCGTTGGCGGGAGTCCAGGTGTATGGGCGCGTTGTGCGCGAGGCCGATGGACGTGTTGTGGTGCCGTGGACAGCCGCTTCCATGGAGAGCGAACAGAAGTGGAAGCTGCGGTTTGGCGCCGTTGTGCGGGGTGGACTGTATCGCCTGGAAACTTGCCTCAAAGCGGCAGAACGAACGCTTGAGACGGCTCTTTGCGGCGATATGATCCATCACTGGGGCGTTGGTGATGTCTTTGTAATTGCCGGTCAGAGCAACAGTGCGGGCCGTGGGCGTGATCCCATGTGGGATCCGCCACAACCGGGCGTTCATCTGCTCCGCAACAGCGGCCGCTGGGACATGGCAACGCACCCCATGAATGAGAGCACGAATAGCGTACATCCTGAGAATCGTGAAACAACGAACCCCGGGCACTCACCGTACTTGCGGTTTGCCAAGCATCTGCGCGACGAACTCGGCTATCCTATTGGTCTAGTGCAGGCGGCTTTGGGAGGATCGCCGCTTAAGAGTTGGAACCCCGATGAAGACGGCGTCTTGTTTCACAGCATGCTGCGCACATTGGATGTCTTGGATCGGCGCGTTCGCGGCGTGTTGTGGTACCAAGGGTGTTCGGATACGGATGTGCAATCCAGCGGTACGTACAGCGAGCGGTTTGAGGCGTTTGTTCAGCACGTGCGTGCAGCAGTGGACAATCCAGAGCTGCCGTTTCTGACGGTGCAGCTCAATCGGCTGTTGACCGCGGCCACACCGGATAGTGATGAGGGTTGGAGCCGCGTCCGAGAAGTGCAGCGGCAGGCAGCGGCGGTGATGCCACAAGTCTTCGTGGTGCCGACATTGGACTGCCCGCTTTCGGACCAGATTCATAATAGCTCAG
>SLOG01000394.1 GCA_007132635.1 Limnochordia bacterium | reverse complement strand
GATGAATGATCAAGGTGGGATTGTCGATGATGTCATCGTATTCCGCCAAGCAACGCAGTTTCTTCTTGTGGTGAACGCAGCGAGCCGTAAAAACGTTTTGACACACGTTCAGCGGTACGCAGTCGGCGTCACGCATGTTGAGGACCAGTCAGACAGTACAGGCTTAATAGCGCTGCAAGGCCCCAAGGCGGTTGAGTTGGTTGGGAGTATTCTAGGAAGTGCGATCACTCAACTTCCATCCTTCGGATGGATGAAGACAGCCTGGAACGAAAGCGAGTTGATGGTCTCCCGGACAGGGTACACCGGTGAAGATGGGGTTGAATTGATGCTTGATTGGAAACACACGAGTTCTCTTTGGAAAGGACTTATTGCGGACGGACAGACGTTCGGTGTAAAGCCGTGTGGTCTAGGCGCCAGGGATACGCTGCGACTCGAAGCTCGACTTCCTTTATACGGGCACGACATCTCTAGCTCTACTACACCCATTGAGGCAGGGATGAAGCGTTTCGTAGTCTTGGAGGAAAGAGACTTTTTAGGCAGTCGGATACTCCGTGAACAGGTGGAAAGGGGAGTCGAGAGAAAGTTGATTGGCTTCTACCTTGAGGGTAGGCAGATCCCTCGGCCGGGGTATTCACTTTACGTCGACAAACAGCGAGTTGGTACTGTCACGAGCGGGACTCTTGCCCCCGCACTCAATAGGGGGATTGGCCTGGCTTATGTGCCGCCAGAAGCCGCAGCAGCGGGGAGTCTGCAGCTCGATGTGCGCGGGAAACGCATTCCGGTTACGGTTCACAAGGGGTCGTTTTTAAAACTTCAGAACGTAGATTAAAAGAGCCAGAGGAGGAAGCATCAAATGAGTAATCCAGCAGATCTACTCTTTACCAAGGACCATGAGTGGTTGGATGTGAAAGAAGACGTCGTCCGTATAGGGATCACAGAGTATGCCCAGGATGAACTAGGAGACATTGTGTTTGTCGATCTCCCTGCAGTAGGCGATGAACTGACAGAAGGGGATTCTGCGGCCGTGGTCGAGTCCGTGAAGGCGGTGTCAGAGATCTACGCACCGGTGGCTGGAACTGTCACGGCAGTCAACACTGACCTAGAGGAGAGCCCAGAGTTGATAAACGAAGCTCCGTATAGTGGAGGCTGGATTTTTGAGATTCAGATAGGAGAAGGCGCGGCTTTGAAGGACACACTATCCATGGAGGAATATGAAACGTCACTGAAGGAGGCCTAGCCGCCATGTCCTACGTGCCAACTACAAGCAGCGAACGCGAGGCCATGCTGGGTGCCATCGGCGTGAGTAGTGTATCTGATCTGTTCGCCGCAATCCCGAAGACGCTTCGCCTTACTGAAGACCTTCCGCTCCCGCCAAGCATGGTTGAAGCGGAGTTGATCACTCATATGCGGGAGTTAGCAGCCAAAAACCTGGATATGGACGCCCTCACCTCGTTTTTGGGAGCCGGCTGTTATGACAGTCTTATTCCCAGTGCGGTCAAACATGTACTCAGCCGAGGGGAGTTCCTTACGGCCTATACGCCATATCAAGCCGAAGTAAGTCAGGGCGTCCTGCAGGCCATCTTTGAATTCCAAACGATGATCTGTGAACTGACGGGGATGGAGGCTGCCAATGCATCCATGTATGATGGCGCTACGGCATTAGCGGAGGCCTGTCTTATGGCCTGCAACGCTGCAAAGCGCACCAAAGTGGTTTTGGCTGGAGGCGTACACCCGGAGTGGAAAGAGGTTGTTAGACTCTACCTGCGGCATCAAGACATTGAGGTCGTTGACCTGCCGTGGGATAGAAGTACGGGAGTCAGTGATGTTCAGCGACTTGAGGAGATTGTAGATAGCAGCAGTGCCTGCGTGGTTGTGCAGCAGCCGAACTTCTTTGGCTGTCTAGAACCGGTACAGGATCTCGGTGACCACATCCATCGCTTGAATGGTCTGTTTGTCATGGCTGTGGACCCAGCTAGTCTGGGAGTAGTCAAGGCCCCCGGTGAGTACGGAGCAGATATTGCCGTAGGGGATGGCCAATCCTTGGGCAACTCACCAAGTTTTGGCGGGCCAAGTGTTGGCTTCTTTGCAGCATCACAAAGACTGCTCCGACGGATGCCAGGCCGCATCGTCGGTGAGACCAAAGATAAGCAGGGACGGCGCGGGTATGTTCTTACTCTTCAGACCCGAGAGCAGCACATTAGGCGGCAAAAAGCTACATCGAACATATGTACTAATCAGGCGCTGAACGCCCTAGCTGCAACGGTGTATTTGTGCCTCATCGGCCGCCAGGGAATCCGCGAACTAGGCTGTCTGTCGATGCAGAAGGCTGCGTATCTGCGAAGCCGTTTGGAGAGTCTCGGTTTGGCAATCCCCTTCAGCGCCCCCGTCTTTCGTGAGTTCGTTGTCGCTTCGCCCGTCAATTGGCAAGAAGTCAACGAGCGTCTTTTGGATATGGGTTTCCTTGGAGGGCTCTGGCTCGGAGACTCTTTCGATGAACTCCAGCATTGCTGTCTGTTGACCGTAACAGAAGCCAGAACCAAGTCCGAAATGGACAGATTCTCGACGGTGTTGGGAGGCCTGATCTGATGTCGATTTTCGATTCTTCGGCGGTTGGTCGCCGCGCCTACCGCTTTCCCGATCTTGACGTGCCTGAAGTTGGTTTGGACGAGCTGATTCCAAGAGAGCATCAGCGGCAGTCGCCTCCTGGGCTCCCGGAGGTTAGCGAAGTCGAGGTCGTACGGCACTTCACGCAGCTGTCCAGAAAGAACCATGGAGTTGACGTCGATTTCTATCCCCTTGGTTCGTGCACGATGAAGTACAATCCGAAGATAAATGAGGATATGGCTGCTCTCAGCGGCTTCAATCGATTACATCCTTACCAGACCGAGAACACCGTTCAAGGAGCTTTGGCTCTGATGCATGACCTGGCAGGGTATCTATCCGCCATAGCCGGCCTCGCGTCAACAACCCTACAGCCAGCAGCGGGTGCCCATGGTGAGTTAACAGGTCTCATGATTATGCGCGAGTTTCAAAGACATCGCGGCGATGAGCAGCGAGATGAAGTCATCATACCAGATTCTGCCCACGGAACAAATCCGGCTAGTGCAATGATGGTAGGGTGTCGCGTACGGGAGGTGCCGACTGATTCCCGAGGGGGAGTGGATGTAAGTGCCTTGCGTGAAATGGCCGGCCCCAAAACTTTGGGGTTGATGCTGACAAACCCGAACACTCTGGGGGTATTCGACGAGAACATCCTGGAGATTGCTGAGATCATTCACCAGGTCGGAGGTCTTTTGTATTACGATGGGGCCAATGCTAACGCGATTCTTGGCATGGTGAGGCCGGGAGACATGGGCTTTGATATAGTCCACTTTAACCTGCACAAGACCTTCTCAACGCCGCATGGCGGGGGAGGTCCGGGTTCGGGTCCCATTTCCGTGTCCGAAGAACTGACACCGTTTCTACCCTATCCGCTCGTGACCAAGACTGCCTCTGGATATGAGTTTTTCCGCCCAGCGCAGACGATTGGTCGAGTGAAGGCATTCTACGGCAACTTTGGAGTGCTTGTGCGAGCGTACGCCTATGTTCGGACCATCGGAGCCGACGGAATGCGGCAGATCAGTGAGACAGCCGTTTTGCATGCTAACTATCTGATGCGGCGTCTCCAGAAATCCTTCTATCTTCCGTATGATAGGCACTGCATGCATGAATTCGTCCTCTCAGGCATGAACCAGAAGGCCTTTGGCATTCGCACGCTTGATATTGCCAAGCGGCTGCTAGATCATGGGATCCACGCTCCGACCGTGTATTTCCCGCTCATTGTCGACGAAGCCATCATGGTAGAACCAACCGAAACAGAAACAAAGGAAACCCTGGATCGCTTTATTGACGCCATGTATGCGATTGCAGCCGAGGCCGAAGCGAATCCAGACCTCCTCAAGGATGCGCCTCACAGCACGCCCATAGGACGATTGGACGAAGCTGCGGCTGCTCGGCGTCCTGTAGTCCGGTGGGAGGCCTCCGTTGAGGATGAAGCCTAATGTGGCGGCTGTTGGATTCTGGTAGACAGACGGCGTCGCAGAACATGGCGGTCGATGAAACGCTGTTGAACTCGGTCGTCAACGGCGGGGCACCTGCATTGCGGTTCTATCAATGGGATAGACCGACGGTAAGCATTGGCTACGCACAAAAACCGACCGAGCACTTGGATTTGGATGTCTGCCGCGTCAAAGGGATCCCTTGGATACGCCGCCCGACGGGCGGCCGCGCCGTGCTTCACGATCAAGAGTTGACGTACGCTGTCGTTGTCCCTGAAGGGGTCCATGGAGTTCCCCATGGGGTCACCGCGTCATACAGATTGTTCTCTCAGTGCCTCGTTAGGGGTCTGGCACTGCTAGGAGTTGCAGCGGACATCGCCGAGGGTGCGGCAAGCCGAGGACATACATCCGCCGCGTGTTTCGACAGCCCCTCGTGGTATGAATTGGTTGTTGATCAACGAAAGCTTGTTGGAAGTGCCCAGACGCGGCGCGGACGCGTGATTCTTCAACACGGGTCACTGCTTCTGCGGTACAATCCGTCCCTTTATGCCAGCGTTCTGCGTTGGAACGGCTCGCATAAACCGCAGGCACGACTGCGGCTGCTGCGCGCTAAGGCCATCTCGTTGGAAGAGATACTGCCGTGCCTACCAAACTACCAGGAACTTGTGGCAGCCGTATCCCAGGGGTTTTCTGAGACCCTAGGTGCAGATTTCGAACGTGTTGAACTATCGCAGATTGAGCGCGAAGCTGCCTTGCGCCTGCGGCAGTCAAAGTATGAAACCTCTGGCTGGAACATGTCTCGAAAACCTGAGGGTGATGCTTGTGTATAGTGTTGGAGATCGTCTGAAACTCAGAAAGAAGCACCCCTGCGGAAGCGATATCTGGGAAGTCATGAAAGCCGGAGTGGACACTAGAATCCGGTGCACTGGGTGTCAGAGGGTATTGCTGATGCCGCGCGATAAATTGATGAGGCAGATTCGGCGCATTGAAACAGACAAAGAGTGACGTATATACGTCACTCTTTGCGGTCCTCGTTGTCTTCCACGATATGGGGGTAATTCCGCTGTAGAAACCGGACTAAAGGAAGCCCCAAACCCAAAACAACTACTGTTTGGCTCACGCCGATGCTTACAACGAGCAGGAGATATGGAAGACCGAAAATGAGATGGAGATACGCACTGACCAGCACTGCATTGAGAACTATCGGCGATACATAAGCAATCCAAGTAAACCGGTATCGATAGGTGATATACGCAGCCAGGAGGGTAACCAAACTGCCCCCGAAAATGTCCCAGGGACCCAATCCGCCCAGGATATTGGCCAGCATAACGCCGACAAACAGGCCAGTAACCGCCTCGGGAAATAACATTGGAAGGAGCGCAAGCGCTTCAGCTGCTCGGAACTGGAATGCTCCGAAGCTGATCGGCTGCAGAACCCAGACAAGAACAATATAGACCGCCGCTATGAGTCCGGCTCGCACAATACTAGTCACAACACTGCCTCCTCTCTGCCTGTTTAGTACTGTAAGACTGTACTAAATTCGCTGTTGGACTCCTGGACTCCTGTTGTTTGTGACGGAAAACAGAACCCGGACGGGTGTAGGTTTGGCTGACAATTTGGTTTGACGCCCCATAGTCCGGGTGGTATAATGAAGCTTGCCCTGCTCTAGGCGAAGCTCAGCTTAGGGCCTTATGTCCATAGGGAGGAGGTGGAGCTAACGTGCGTTCCTATGAATTGATGCTAATCGCCGACCCGAGCTTTGAAGAAGAAGCGATTGATGCGATTATTGAGCGGACGACGTCGATTATCTCTGGCAGTGGAGAGGTCGAGCCTGTTGAAAAATGGGGTAAGCGTCGACTAGCGTTTGAGATTCAGGATAACACGGAAGGCTTCTATGTAGTGATCGATTTCAAGGCAGATAACGAAACGACTGTTGAAGTCGAGCGTGTTCTGAAGATCACGGATGGAGTCCTTCGTCATCTGCTTGTTCGTAAAGAAGAATAAGCAAAGGAGTGACATGAATGCTCAATAAATCTATCCTAATAGGTCGTCTAGTCGCTGATCCTCAACTTCGATACACACAAAGCGGCACTGCCGTTACTAGTTTCACTCTTGCGGTCGATCGTCCTTTTACGAACCAAAGTGGTGAACGAGAGGCTGACTTTATTGACATTGTAACATGGCGAAAACTGGCGGAAACCTGTGCAAACTATTTGAACAAGGGTCGCTTGGTTGCAGTTGAGGGGCGGCTGCAGATTCGCAGTTACGACGACAGGGATGGCATTCGCCGTAAGGCCGCGGAAATCGTTGCTGATCAAGTACGTTTTCTTGACCGGCAGAATCGCGATGATGCCAGCAGTAGTGAAACCGGCTCAGACGCACCTGACCAAGGATATGATGATGTTCCATTCTAATCTTGACGTTAGGAGGCGGAAAGCATGGCCAGAGATAGGGGCCGCAAAGGTAGGCGTAAAGTCTGTTCATTCTGCGTCGACAAGATCGAGCATGTCGACTATAAGGAAACTGGGCGGTTGCGTAGATATGTAACGGAGCGCGGCAAGGTCCTCCCTCGGCGGATTTCGGGCAACTGCGCTGTACATCAGCGGCAGATGACGGGTGCCATTAAACGAGCACGGCATATGGCATTGATGCCGTATACAATCGAGTAATCAATAAATCAAAAGGAGCATACGCTGCTCCTTTTTTTGTTCTGGTACTGCAGGAGGGACTCAGGCTCCCTGCGCCGAATTATGTAGGTTGAATCTCGTTTGGAGGTGGCGGGCTTGCAGACCCGGGCCATTACAGAGGGAGCCATGCTAGCGGCGATCACCGTCCTACTTGCCTTTCTTGCACTGTATATCGGCTTTGTTGGGCTGATTATTCCTGTACCCTTGGCACTGCTGGTATACCGCCATGGGTTTCGTGCCGGGGTCTTGGTGGCTGTTGCGTCCGCTCTTTTGTCAGCCCTGGCCTTAAACACACTGCTTCTAGCCGTAGAGCTCATCATTGTCGGCCTCCTGGGTATGGCGTTGGGGATGGCCCTGAAAGAGCGGTTCACATTCATCCAGATTATGCTTGTTGGGACCATAGCGTCTACCGTGGCTGCGGTGCTGAAAGTGCTGGCCTACTCTGTGATTTTTGGCCAGAATCTTATTGAGCTGTACTTAGAGTCTTGGAGCCGCACTTCCGAACAGTGGCTGGTTATCTGGGAGAACCTCGGGCTGTCGCCAGAGATGATACAGCAGTATGAGGAGATGCTGACAGCTGTTCCGGTCATGGTGCAGGTGTTGTTCCCAGTGATTCTGGTGGGCTCGGGGATCATACGCACTGCAGCCACCCTGTTTGTGATTCGCGCTGTACTCCAGAGGCTGGGCGACAGAGTTCCTTGGTTCCCGCCTTTTATAACGTGGAAAGCGCCGTGGTACATGGTATGGGGGTTCATCGTCGGGCGGATCTTTGTATTGATTTCCATCTATTTTCCAGGCGAGATATGGGAAACTATTGCGATCAATCTCGATGTCTT
>SLOG01000004.1 GCA_007132635.1 Limnochordia bacterium | reverse complement strand
CGCGCCTCGCCTATCACGCTATGGAGCTCGTGGCCCATGGCAGTTCAGGCAAGATGGTAGGAGAAGTCAACCGCTCCGTACGCTCTTGGGATCTGGATTATGCCCTGCAGCAGAAGAACCAGCTGGATCTAGATTACTACCGTCTGTTCGAAATCTTATCATCCATGTAGAGTTTCAGAGGAGGTTGGCTATGTTTCGCAAGACCAAAATTGTCTGCACCATTGGCCCGGCCACCCAAAGCGTTGATATGATCAACCGATTGCTGATCGCCGGTATGGACGTCGCGCGTCTCAACTTCTCCCACGGCACGTTGAGTGAGCACTCGACTCATCTACAGCATCTGCGCGCGTGTGCCAATGCTTCGGGCCGCAACTTGGGTGTCATGCTGGACATACAGGGGCCGAAAATCCGAGTGGGGACTATTCAGGAGGGCACCATCAACCTTCAAACTGGAGATTCCATCATGCTAACAGCCGCACCCTGTGATGGGACAGCCAGCCGGATCCATGTCGGCTACCCGCATCTGGACCGAGATGTGAAACCTGGTAGTACGGTATACATAGACGACGGCCTGCTCGAACTGCGCGTTGTCGATACCGAAGGCTCCGATGTCCGCTGTGAAGTTATCGTAGGCGGACCGTTGAGTTCTCGCAAGGGCGTAACGTTTCCTGGCGTGGATGTCGATCTGCCTCCTGTCACCGATGAAGATGTTGAGCACATTCGGTTTGGCGTTCAACACAAAGTGGACTTTATCGCCGCTTCGTTCGTGCGCCGTGGTGAACATGTCCGCGTGGTGAAAGAGATTATCCGTAAGGCAGGAGGCGACCTCCCGGTTATCGCGAAGATCGAAAGCGATGCCGGTCTGCAGAATGTGGACGAGATCATTACAGAGGCAGACGGGCTGATGGTTGCCCGCGGCGATCTCGGGGTTGAGATCCCGCCGGAAGAAGTGCCGTTGGCCCAGAAGATGCTGATTGAAAAATGCAATGATGCCGGCATTCCTGTGATCACGGCCACCCAGATGCTGGATTCCATGATGCGTAATCCACGCGCGACTCGAGCCGAAATCACCGATGTCGCCAACGCTATTTTGGATGGAACTGACTGCGTTATGCTTTCTGGTGAAACAGCTGTCGGCCAATACCCCGTAAAAGCTGTGGAGCTCATGGATGCGATAGCAATGCGCATGGAAGAGTCCATCGATTATGCTAAACTCTTGGAGAAGAAGCGCGTTTTGGGTCGAACAACCATTGCGGATGCTATCTCGCTGTCCACCTGTCAAGCCGCGCAGGACTTGACAGCGAAGGCAATCATTGTCTCTACCCAGTCGGGCGCCACCGCTTTGCGAGTTGCAAAGTACCGGCCGGGTATCCCCATCTTGGCAGTCTGCACTGAACGTGATGTCGTCAAACAGCTGTCATGTGCCTGGGGTGTCTATCCCGTCTTAGTGAAAAAGCCTGAGAACATCGATGAAATGATCGATGTATCTGTCCAAGCCGCCAAACAGCGGCGAATCGTTAAGAAAGGGGACATCGTTACGATAACCGCCGGGGTGAAGACTGGGGTGCCGGGCAGCACGAATCTGCTGCAGATCTACGAGATTGAATAGTGAACCGGGTGAGGTGATAGTGTGTTCTTTCGACTGCTGCTGGCCTTCACCGTCATACCCGTCTTGGAGCTGTGGGTTCTCATCGAAGTTGGACGTCTCATCGGAACCGCTCCGACGGTTGGTTTGGTGATCCTGACCGGTTTCGCCGGGGCCGCGCTGACAAAGCAGCAGGGCTTTGTTACGTTGCGGCGCCTCCAATTTGAGGCCGACCAGGGGCGTGTTGCCGGCGACCCCCTCGTCGATGGTGTTCTGATTCTAGTTGGGGGTCTTACTCTGCTGACGCCCGGGTTTCTCACCGATATCCTGGGATTTTCGCTTCTGATTCCGACAACTCGCATACTTTGGCGGGAGTTTTTGAGACGACAGCTTCATCATTGGATAGACACCGGAAGCGTACGAGTTTCCCGGTGGCGGTAAGGGGTTGTTATTGTGAAAGCCGGAAAACTCTCTCCGGAGAAACTGGAAACCCTCGTTCTGAGCCGTCTAGGACATCGACGTTCCGATGTCCTTATTCATGCTGGTTTTGGCGAAGACAGCGCCGTTATTGACTTCGGCGACGAGGTGTGCATCATCTCCACGGATCCCATCACGGGTGCCGTCGAAGGCCTCGGCGAGCTGGCCGTAAACGTTTCGTGCAATGACGTCGCCGCCAATGGCGGCCATCCCATCGGCGTCCAGGTAGTTCTCCTTTTACCGGAGGGAACCGAAGATGCTGCCCTAGGGCAGATTATCCAGGATATTGACCGGGCCGCAGCCGCTCTCAACGTGGAAGTGATTGGCGGCCACACCGAAGTTACGTCAAAGGTTTCGCAGATAGTTGTATCTGTCACAGCCATTGGCCGTGCGCCTAAGGATCGATACGTGGCTTCATCAGGAGCTCGTCCCGGCGACGGTATCGTCATGACAAAGACAGCCGGCATCGAAGGAACGTTAGTACTAGCCCAAGACTTTTCCGATCGCCTGCCAGCAATACCTCAAGTGGATGTGAACCGACTCCGCCGCCAACTGAGCGTCGTTCGAGAGGGCATACTCGCTGCGGCCTTCGGTGTGTCGGCTATGCACGATATGACAGAGGGAGGACTGCTCGGCGCCGCCCTTGAACTTGCTGCCGCTTCGGAGGTCGGGTTTGTCATCAATGAGGACGCCGTGCCCATTGCCCCCTTGACTCACCAGATCTGCCGGCAGTTTGGCCTCGACCCGCTAGCCCTCTTGTCCTCCGGTTCCATGCTGATAACAAGCTCACGGGCTTCTGAGTTGGTACGTTTCCTGAACGACCACAAAATCGAAGCCGCACGAATCGGAACCATACATGCCGGACGCAAAGCGCTCTTGCAGCGGAACAACGAGTTAATTGAACTGCCTGCATGCATTGAGGATGAACTGTGGCGCTTCTTTTCGCGGCAGTGAACGCAGAACGACGAAAAACGGACAAGAACAAGGAGGAGTTCATTTGCAGGCTTTAGTCGTACACGGGGGCTGTGAAGGGGATGTCATATCCCAAGCCGAAAAAGATAGCCGGCTAAGCGGCGTCTATACCGCTCACGATGTAGGTTACGCGGTACTGCACTCCGGGGGCTCAGCGCTCGAAGCTGTGGAGGCTGCTCTTAAGTGCATGGAAGATAACCCTGCCTTTGACGCGGGGCGCGGTTCATTCTACAACCTGTTAGGCGAAATCGAGATGGATGCACTCCTGATGGACAGTACCGGCCGCGCTGGCGGTGTTGCCTGCATCCAGCGTGTCCAATACCCCATAAGCGTGGCTCGCCAGGTGATGGAAACAACCGACCATGTTCTGTTAGTGGGTGAGGGGGCGCGGCTGTTTGCCCGCAGCCATGGCTTCGAAGACTTCGACCCTGGCACTGATGCCATGCAGGAGCTCTTACAGCGACAGCTAGCCGACATTCCATTGTCTATCAGTCAACGGATTCAACAGTACAACGAACTTCGAGAACCACAGCGCCGCTATTCCACCGTGGGAGCCGTCGCGGTTGACAACAGCGGGACTATTGTCGCTGGCACTTCCACCGGTGGCATACCCCTCAAACTCCCGGGCCGAGTGGGAGACTCGGCCATTATCGGGGCCGGTACATACGCCTGCAATTTGGGTGGAGCATCAGCCACGGGTGTGGGCGAAGGGATTATCCGGCTAGGTATAACGCGTTCGCTTTTTGACCGCATGGCTGCCGGATTGTCCATGGAAGAGGCAGCAAGTACCCTTCTTGCCGAGGCTGACGCCCAGCATATTCCCTGCGGCCTTACAGCATTGGATAGAGACGGCCGCTTCAGTGCTCGCCACAACGGTTACTTCATGCCTATTCGCTATCGCTCAGCCGAAGGCGATGACATTGTCCGCGCAGAAGCCCGCTATTGACGGCGGGCTTCTGCAGACTCACGCGAACTCACGGCAGCGCTTTCGATAGTGGAGATAGTCCTCAAGCCGGACTTCGGCCGGTACTCCATGGTCACTCGTGGGGATAAAGCCACCCCGTTTCTGCATAACCGGGAAAACCCGGTCCACCATGGCATCAATAGCGGCTGGCCCTTGCGCCAACACGCGTTTGTCGACCCCGCCAAACATCCGCAGTTCCGGATAGTCGCGCCCTATCGCGACGACGTCACACCCGGACGCCACCTCAAACGGACTCATCACATCCATCCCTATGGCCTCCTGGTATAACTGGATCACAGGCACAGCAAAGCCGTCTGTGTCGATCTGCACGTAAAGGTGCCGGTCTGAGTCCAACTGCCGTCGGCGGATACCAGCCAACAGCTGCTGATAGTAGGGGAAAAGAAACTCCCGCATCATATCAGGCGAGATAAGGCTTCCATGGTTGTAGCAGATGTCCTCGGCAAGAAACAGTTCATCTAGCGTTATATACTTCTGGTGTCGGGCGATAACGGCATCGGCTAAGGCCAACCAGCTCTCCATACAGGCATGGATAAGAGATGGATTGTCATAGACCATATAAAGCAAGCCCTCAGGACCCATTAGACTACGCAGGTACATGTAGCCTCCAACCAGGTTCTGACAGATCATCATGCCCTTGGCTGCCTGTTCACGGGCAGTCGCCATCCGCTCACCGAGATCCGCATAGCGTTCAGGTGAATCCGGATTCAAACGCCAAAGACAGTTTTCTTCCCAGGTCTGGTGATCTTTGACAGGATGGTCGAGATACTCCGGCATGAAACCGGAGCGGCGTCCTTTAAAGTACAGCACGTGGCGACCAGCGAAATCCTGTTCGACTTCGTAGTCCCCTCGGTCCTCGACAATTGTTGTCTCGAACACAGGGGAAAAACCCGCCTCACACCAACCGAGCTGCCCCAGTGAATGGCTCCCAGGTTCATCGTAGCCAAAGAATTCCCGCAGCGAAACATCCTCAGAGAGCCCCTGAGTCCGCCATTCATCGAGACAGTAAAAACCAAACTCCTTTTGGAAAAACGGAGCGCCCGGCTTTCGGGCATAGGCATCCCGAAGCTTCACCGCACTAGCGACCATATCATCTTGCGGAACCAAATCGTGTACGCCATCTTTCTCTGTGTGCATCAGCTGCCTCCTCTGGAATGGGCAACAACCTATATCTCCGGGATTGAAATCGACACCTCGCGGCCAGAATGCGCAGAACGCAGAATGCCGTCGATAACCGCTTGGTTGCGTACAATCTGCTCGCCAGGAATCGGGGCACTGCCGCCCGTTTGAACCGCCTGTACCCAAGCGCGCACCTTCTGCGTGAACAGATTCTCCCCACTAGGTTGAATGGGTATGGCGCTCTCCGTCTGATGGCCCTCCAGGTCATGAAAGATCGAGATGGAGCCGACACTTCCGTCCCAAGCACCGCCCCAGTTGCCGGTGGATGCGGGGCGGCATTTGAGGGCACCATCGGTACCCAAAAAGAACGTGGACCCCATGGAGTCCAAATGCATGGCCCACGAGATCTTGAAGTAAAGCACGATCCCGCCCTCTAAGCGTATGAACGCCGTACCGAAATCTTCCACCTCAAAGTCCTTAGGATCCCAACTACCTCGGTACTTCGTCGAACGGCCAAAATAGTCGCTGGACTGCGCCGTGACACTTAGAGGTTTGGGGTATCCTAAAGCATTAAGGGCCATATCGAGGGAATAACAGCCAATGTCGGCAATGGCGCCAAACCCTGCCTCTTCTTTCTTGATAAAGGAACCACCCGGAATCCCTCGCCGACGTCCGCCGCCTGTCTCGACGTAGTAGATATCACCCAAGACACCCGACTGCACGAGCTCACGAATCGTCTGCATATTAGAATCATAGCGCGGTTGAAAACCGATGGAGAGAATCTTCTTGTTGCGCTTGGCAGCTTTGGCCATGCCGACCGCGTCTTCAAGAGTTACACTCATAGGCTTCTCGCAGAGAACATCTAATTTCGCATCAAGACAGTCGATTGCGATAAACGCGTGGGCCACGTTGGGTGTTGAGATGCTGACAGCATCAAGATCAAGTTTGTCCAACATGACGCGATAGTCCTCGAAATCCTTGGCATCTGTGAACCCTTGAACGCGCCCGTACTCCTTTGCTCGACCCGGGACAATATCGCAAAGGCCGACAATCTTTGCTTCCGGTATTTCTCGATAGGCGCGGGCATACGCCCTCGCAATGCCGCCGGTTCCGATAATGCCTATTTTTACTTGTTTCACGATGGTAAGTCGCCTCCTCAAGCTGATTGGTTTCCATAGGGTTCCACAGAATGGCGTCCTTTTCCTGTCAGTGTTTCTCCTCTGTTTTGCTTTTGTTAAGGCCAACAAGGAATCTTGGGGCCGTGTAGAGAATAAACTAAAGGATAGCGAAGTCAAGCTGGGAGGTTTCCTACATGAAGTTAAGCGCATGTATCGATATCATGATGCGGGACGCGTCACTCCTGCAGAAGCTGCAAACTGTACGCGAGGCGGGGCTGACAGCCTTTGAATTTTGGGGTTGGGAGAACAAGGAGATGCCCGAACTGACGGCTGCCATGGAGGAGACGAAGCTCCACGCAGCGACTTTCTGCACGCGCATGATCTCCCTAGTCGATCCGGAGTGTCGCGCCGAGTACGTAAAGGGGCTCGAAGCCACCATACCTGTCGCGAAGGCCCTCGGCTGCGATCGGTTGATTACTCAGACAGGGGCCGAGCGGCCAGGAGTCTCGCGTCTCGAACAGCGGCAGTCGCTGGTTCAGGGGCTCCAGGCGGCGGTGCCGCTGCTGGAAGCGCAGGGCATTACGCTGCTAGTCGAACCTCTAAACCTTCTGGTGGACCACGCCGGGTACTATCTTTCCCAGTCCGGCGAAGCCTTTGCCATCATTCAAGAAGTGGACAGCCCTAACGTCAAAGTGCTGTACGACATCTACCATCAGCAGATTACCGAGGGAAACCTGATCCCGACTATCGAAACGAATGTCGAGTCCATCGGGCATTTCCATGTTGCCGACCACCCAGGCCGACACGAGCCTGGTACTGGCGAGATAAACTACAGGAATGTACTGCGAGCAATTGAGAAGAGCGGCTACCAAGGATATGTCGGACTGGAGTTCAAGCCGACCACAGCTGCTGGTGAGGCACTGCAGGCGGTGCAGCGGTTGGTAGACCAGCTATAAATAGGAGGAGTGCAGTATGACCCCACGAGAGCGGGTGCTGATGAGCCTCAACCACAAAGAACCACCCCAAGTCGCCGTCGACTTTGGCGGCCATCGTTCTTCGGGGATTGCTGCCATGGCCTATCAAGGCCTGCGCCGCCAGCTAGGCTTAGAGGCCAAGCCCACCTACGTCTATGACATCATTCAGCAGCTCGCCATCATACACGACGATGTGATCCGTGTCCGCGACGCCCAGTGCGCCGACGGCGCTGGCGAAGGGAAATCACGATAAGAATGACACCCCCCATGATAAACATCCAAAGCCCCGGTCGTTCCTGCGGACGTGGTAGCAGACTGCAGCCCCCACGCGAGCCACATTG
>SLOG01000163.1 GCA_007132635.1 Limnochordia bacterium | reverse complement strand
GACAACCAATTTGTGGATGAGGCCTGCATACGCTGTTCCGTGTGTGTCAAAGAGTGTCCCCTAAAACTGCTTAGTGTTGGGTCTAAAGCGGAGTAAACGAGACTGCTTCGTTCTGCTAAATTAGAGAGGTTTGTCAACCACAAACGAAATCGAGGCGGTATCCTTGCGGAAACCGCTTCGAGTCATTCAGTCGATGGTAAAGGGTGCTAGGTTCATGGGCAGCGGAGCCGGTCGGTTGGCTGTGCTTTTTAGGTAGTAATGCTTTCCGTCGTCCGCGGCGTCGTGGAATCCGTGCATGATCTCCAACACATGGTACGTCAGATCCCCATTGGCCCGAGCGGGTCGGCTGTTACGAGCGGCGTTGGCCAGGTCAGCGACACCGATGCCGCGGGAATTTTCCGCATAACCGTGAGTTAAGGGCATCTCGCGCCATTCCGTGTCTCCAGCTCGGCGGATTCGAACCGGACCGCCGAACGAATTCGGATCGGGTACAGAGAGACTTCCTTCGCTGCCGTAGATCTCAATTCTGGGAAGCTCTGCCGCCCACACATCAAAACTTGTCACAATCGTACCGACTGCTCCATTGACAAAGTCCATGACTCCAGCAACGTGGGTGGGAACTTCGACATCAATGACCTTTCCATATTTCGGCTTACTCGTGATGGTCCGCTGCGGGAATGATACCGCAGCCGAGCCGGACACACGCTTGACGCCTCCAAGCAGAGTGACTAAGGCTGTGAGGTAGTAGGGGCCCATATCAAACATTGGGCCGCCACCCCTTTCATAGTAAAACTCTGGATCGGGATGCCAGCTTTCGTGCCCGTGGCATGTCATGAATGCCACGGCAGCTACCGGGCGGCCGATCCATCCGTCATCAATCAATTTTCGGCATGTCTGAATGCCGGCTCCCATAAATGTGTCAGGAGCTCCACCGACAAGAAGGCCCTTATCGTTTGCAAGCTGCAGGGTTTTCTCCCCGTCCTCACGAGTTACCGCAAGAGGTTTTTCAACATAGACATGCTTACCAGCCATAAGTGCGGCCTTGTTCACATCAAAATGTGCATGCGGTGTGGTAAGGTTGAGAACTAACTCTATTTCTGGGTCAGCTAACAGCTCCTCCGTTGTGACGAACTTAGGAATGCTGTATTCTTCAGCCTTTGCTCGTGCCCGTTCCATATCTAAGTCTGCCACGGCAGCAATGTCTATGGCCTCAAGAAGATTCCCGTTTTTTAGATAGATACTGCTGATGTTTCCGCATCCGACAATACCGACTTTCGTTTTACCCATACAGACTACCCCCTGTTATCTTTGTGCAATAATCCTAGCAGGCAGTTGATTTTCTCGATTTTGACGAGGGCCAGTTCACGCCGTTTACCTAAAATGCCAGGTAAACGGCGTGGCGTGATGCCCTCGTCGGTAGTAAAACGGAGAAAATCAACGCCTTCCTAGCTCTGCTACTGCCGTGCTGCCCAGAGGAAACCACGGCGCATTAGCAGGCTCGTTTGGGGCATAGCAACAATGTCTGCTACATGTCCCAAAGAACAATAGAAGACGCGTCCTTGGCCCCAATACTTGGTCCAAACCACGGGCATGTCGACGGGTCCATTGGCGGCATGAGGGCCATCGGCTGTGGGAAATCTGGTTGTGGCAAGAACGTCGACAACAGGATCCACATGCAAGTAGTACTGTTCACTCTTGACCGTGAAGTCGGCAATGCCTTCGGTGATAGGGCTAGAACCCTTCTTCACGTTGACTATGTACTCAACGCCGTCATTGCCTGGATGGGCTACCCATTGACCACCGGTCATAAACTGCCAATCTACGTTTTCGCGAAATGAGTCGCACATGCCGCCGTGCAGCCCAGCTATTCCCACACCGCTTTCGACAGCCTTCAGCACGGGTTTCACTTGCTCGTTTGTTATGCTGCCCATTGTCCAGGAAGGCACGATCAGATCTAATTCCTTTAACTTTTCCTCGTCCAGAAATGCATCTAGGGTGTCGGAGACTTCAACAGAAAATCCTTCTTCCGTTAGAATCGTGTTAAAAACCTCCGAAACCTGTTTGGGTTCGTGTCCTTCCCAACCACCTTGAACAATTAAAGCTTTCCTTGGCATTGTTATCCCCCTTGATAGGTCGTAATTGCAAAGCTCATAACATCTTTCCCGCCATGGATGCTGAAATCCTTCTGCCGGAGACATAAGGATTCTCTTAGGCCCCCAAATAGGCCTGGCGAATGCGTGGGTCCTGCAGTAGTTCTTTTGACGAACCATCCAGCGCGACCGTTCCCGTTTCCAGAACGTAGGCGCGAGACGAAATCTCCAAAGACAAATGCGCATTTTGTTCTACTAAAAGGATCGTTGTACCGCCTTCATTTATCTCTTGAATGATCGAAAAGATCTCTCGCACCAACATCGGTGCCAGTCCCATCGACGGCTCATCAAGCAGAAGAACAGCTGGACGGCTCATGAGACCTCTCCCCATAGCCAGCATCTGCTGCTCACCGCCGCTAAGGCTGCCAGCGGTTTGCCGCCGACGTTCCTTCAGACGCGGGAACAGCTCGAACACTCTGTTGAGGTCGCGCTGTATTTCCTTCTTGTTTTTGCGAAGATACGCTCCAAGACCCAAATTGTCCTCGACTGTCAGCTGAGGAAATACTCTGCGCCCCTCAGGCACCTGGCCGACGCCCTGCGCGACAATTTTATGCGGAGCGAGCCGAGAAATGTCTTGTCCGCGAAAGACAATGGATCCGCTTGTCTTTTGGTTAAGTCCGGAGATCGTTCGGAGTGTGGTTGTCTTGCCAGCACCGTTAGCGCCGATCAAGGTGACAATTTCGCCTTGCTGGACTGAAAAACTAATGCCTTTAAGGGCATGGATTACGCCGTAATGAACGTGCAGTTCTTTGACCTCTAGGATTGCCATGGTGCGTCCTCCCCAAGATATGCTTCGATGACCCGCGGGTCATTTCTAACTTCGTCGACTCCTCCTGAAGCGATGAGAAGTCCGTAGTCCAATACATAGATGCGTTTGCACAGATTCATCACCAAGCTCATGTCGTGTTCAATGAGGAAAACAGTGAGGTCAAAGCTTTCCTGAATCTCGCGAATAAGTTTTACGAGCTCGCGGGTCTCGAACGGGTTCATGCCAGCGGCCGGTTCGTCCAGCAGGAGCAGCTTTGGCTTCATGACCAGGGCACGCGCAATTTCAAGTTTCCGCTGATTTCCGTAAGCTAAGTTGCCGGCTTTGACTTGCCGGTGTTCAGTGAGGTTGACAAGGTCCAAGATGCGCACAGACTCTTCGATGACTTTCGCTTCCTCTTGATGGTACAAGGGGATGCGCAGGATTCCACCTAGAATCGAGTAGCCGAAATTCTGGTGATACGCAATCTTCAGGTTGTCCAAGACCGAAAGGTCCTTGAATAGCCGGATGTTCTGAAAAGTCCGAGCCACGCCAAATTGAGCAACAAAGTGCGGTGGCTTGTGCGTTATATCGTGTCCATCGAAGATGATGGTACCGCTGTTGGGGCGGCAAAAACCAGTGAGCGCGTTGAAGACAGTGGTCTTTCCGGCGCCGTTGGGTCCGATGAGCCCAATCAACTCGCCGTGTTGAACAGCCAAGCTGAGGTTTGATACGGCTTTGAGACCACCAAATTGAACGGACAGCCCGTTAACCTCGAGCCCCTTAGTTGGCGCCACCTGGACTCACTCCCTTCGCGTTTGACTTTGGTTTCCGCTTGAAAAGCTTCTCTAAAAATTCGAACGAAAGCTCGTTTCCTGCCATAAGGCCTGAGGGACGGAAGAGCATCATAAGAATTAGCAGGATAGGGTAGATAACCATGCGATACTCAGCAAATCCACGCAGCAGTTCTGGCAGAAGTGTTAAAGCGAAGGCCGTAATGACCGATCCAGTGAGGCTTCCCAAACCGCCAAGGACGACCATGATAAGGATCTCGATAGAACGCAGGAAGCCTATCTGACTAGGTGCTGGGGAAATGTACTGCATGTAGTGCGAAAACAAGGCTCCGGCAGTACCGGCAAAAAACGCCCCTATGGCAAAAGCAGCTACTTTGTAGTACGTTGTGTTGACTCCCAGTGAATCCGCTGCAATCTCGTCTTCACGAATGGAGACGACAGCTCGTCCGTGGGCGGAGTCGATGAAATTCTTGACGACAAATACCGTTATGATGGCTAGTAAGTAGGTAAGTCCGAAATTGGTTAAACGCGGGATTCCCGAAAAGCCTCGCGGACCTCCCACGGCGGGGATATTGAGTATTATCACTCGGATAATCTCCCCAAAACCCAGTGTCGCAATGGCTAAGTAATCACCGGTCAGTCGCAGCGCAGGAACACCGATCAATATGCCGACTAATCCGGCTGCAATTCCAGAAATGAGAATCGCCAAGAGAAAGGGAAAGCCATAGAATACCGTCAGCGCTGCCGAGAGATAGGCGCCAATCGCCAAAAAGCCAGCGTGTCCGATGGCTAACTGCCCTAAGAAACCATTGATGAGGTTAAGACTCACAACAAGGATTATGTTGATACAAACCAGGCCAAGTACTTGAATATGGTATGGAAGCAGAATGCGCGAGGCGGCCATACAGTGGATGACTAGGTAAAGAATTCCAAGGAGGATTAGGACACTGATATTCCATTTACCCTTTCGTCCCTTGAGGTCTAACATGGTTTACAGGTCACCTACACTTTCTCGTTCTGACGTTTGCCCAGGAGCCCGCTCGGCCTAAGAAGCAAGACCAGAATAAGCACAGCGAAGGCTACCGCATCTCGGTATGTTGACGAACCAAAAGCTACCACCAGGTTCTCGGCTGTTCCCATCAGGAAACCACCGAGAACGGCTCCTGGAATGACGCCGATTCCTCCCAGCACGGCCGCAACAAATGCCTTTAAGCCCGGCATGATGCCCATGTAAGGATCAATTCGGTTGTAGTACATTCCCACGAGAATGCCCCCCGCTGCGGCAAGGGCCGAACCGACAGCGAACGTGAAGGAGATGACCTTGTCCACATCAATTCCCATAAGAAGTGCTGCTTCTTTATCCATGGAGACGGCTCGCATGGCCTTGCCGATCTTCGTGTAATGGACGATTAGATGAAGAAGAACCATGAGCAGAATGGCAACCCCAAACATGATTAACTGCCGATTTGTGAGAAAGATGGGGCCGACTTGAATGCGCTGAAACGGGATAACTTGTGGAAAGGGGCGAAATGAAGCGCCGAATGTAAGCTGAGCCACACTTTGGATGAGCAGCGAAGCTCCGATGGCAGTGATGAGAGCAGCAATGCGCGGGGCATTCCGCAGGGGTCTGTAGGCAATCCGTTCTATTCCCATGCCAATAATTGCTGCTAAAAGCATCGAAATGAGCATTGCTGGTATTAACGGGAGGTTAAAGATCGTCAACGCGAAAAAGCCGAAATAGGCTCCGAGCATGTAAATTTCGCCGTGGGCGAAGTTAATGAGTTTTATGATGCCATAAACCATCGTATAGCCGAGCGCTATCAACGCGTACACACTGCCTAATGCTAGGCCGTTGATGATTTGCTGAATAAGGATTGTATACCAAACCACGCCATCACCTTCTTTTTGTTTAACATCGGTGGAGAAATCGCTGGCGGACAGAGGACGGAAGTTAATTCGAAGATGAGCATTAACTGTGGGGTGCGTCTGCACCCCACAGTGGAAAGAAAACTGGTTCTACGGTTCGACTTTGTCAACTAGGATTGACCCGTCAGCAGTCATCTGAAGAATGACAACTGCTTTGACCGGAGTGCCTTCAGGATCCATGTTGATGGTTCCCGTAGCGGCTTGAATATTGGAGACTGTTCCTAAGGCAGTTTTGAGTTCCTGAGGGTCTGTCGAACCACCTGTGGCGTTGAGTGCAGCTTCAACGATCTGCACTGCGTCATATGCAAGTGCGGCCAAGGCATCCGGGGCGTCGGGATAACGAGCGCTAAAAACACTAATGAACTCCTGTGTACTCGGGGTTTCATCATCGGGAGAATAGTGGTTAACGATGTAAGCTCCGACTTCATAACCGCCTGCCAATTCATGAATGGCCGGCGAGTCCCAACCGTCAACGCCCAGAAGCGTTGCGTCAATACCTAGCTGTCGGGACTGCATAGCAATAGGGCCTGCAGCAGTATAGTAGTCTGGGACAAAAAGCGCGTCTGGCTGCCGCATGGCGATGGATGTCAACTGCGCACTGAAGTCACTATCGTTGGTCGTGTACGATTCAACACGGACGATCTCGCCGCCCAGTTCAATGAACGTGTCTCGGAAGGAGTTCATCAATCCGGTGGAGTAGTCATTTGCCACATCATAAATGATAGCTGCCTGTTCAAGTTCCAGTACTTCGCGAGCAAATCTAGCCATCATCTGTCCCTGGAACGAATCCTTGTAGGCAGCCCGAAAGATCATGTCGCCAATCTCTGTGATTGTATCTCCGGTGCCTGTCGGTGTGATCAGTGGGATTCCAGCATCCTGGGCGATCGGTGCTGCAGCCAGCACGCAGGGTGTGATAACCGGGCCAATAATCAACACTACTTCATCTCGGTCAATGAGTCGTCTCGTTGCGTTAGCAGCCTCGGTGGCGTCGCCCTGATCATCAAGTACGATTAGGTCGATCATCCGCCCGTGGATTCCACCGCGTTCATTGATCGTGTCAACAGCCAGTACAGCAGAGTTTCTTACCGACTGCCCAAACGTTGATACGGCACCTGTTAGCGGAGTGATTAACCCAATTTTTATGGGCTCCTCAGCAAAACTAGGCAGCGAGAAACTTAACAATAACACAGCAACAACCAAACCAATCAGAACCTTTTTCATCATTACACCTTCCCCTTCTAGTGATCTGTTCCGTAATAACGGAAGTTTGCTTTACAATTCTACGAATCTCGTGGATCTCCTCTTCGGGAGCAAAGAATTTTCGTATAGTGTATAACTATACACTCAAAAGGCGTCAGGATCTCACACATTTGTTGCGTCGGCAAGAGGATTTGGCGTTTTTCTGGCGTATGTCTGCATTGAGGAGTGGGTGCTATGGAGATCAAAAGGATAACCAAGGAGACTCTGGATCAGTATCTTGATTTGACAAGTTTTGCGTTTCAATATGAAGCTCCTCCGGAAGCGCGGGAGCGTGCATCGCAGGAACTCAGCGCGCGCGTTGGCCTTGGCGTCTTTGTGGGTGATCAGCTGGCCAGCGGACTACAAATAATCCCTTTTGAGACGTACATACGAGGCAAACGTTTTTCCATGGGGGGCCTCGCTGGAGTAGCCACGTGGCCGGAGTACCGACGTCAGCGGATGGTCGAGGAACTGCTCCTCGAATCACTGCGGCTCATGCGAAGCGACGGACAGTTGATATCGTTTCTGTTTCCCTTTAAGTACTCATTTTATGAACGGTATGGTTGGGAATTGGCCGGAGATCGAGTGAACTGCACGCTAGAGGTAGAGGATTGTCCGCGCCGTGTCTCGGTAGATGGGCGAGTTCAGAGCTGGGATGGAAATCTAGAGGTATTGGACGGGATATACCAGGAGTATGCGTCTGGTTTTAACTCGATGATTGCACGGAATGGCTCCTGG
>SLOG01000216.1 GCA_007132635.1 Limnochordia bacterium | reverse complement strand
CTCCGTTGTATCCCTGAGGACCAAGACGGGTTTCCCCAACGCTGGCGCCTCTTCCTGAAGGCCCCCAGAATCGGTCAACAGAAGCTGACAGCGGTGCATTAAGTTGGCAAATTCAGCATACCCAGGCGCATCCATCAGATAAACGCGTTCGTGTCCAACTAACTGCTCTCGGACTACGGCCTGAATGGCAGGGTTTTTGTGCATAGCGAAGACGACGTCCACATCCTCGGCAGCAGCAATCTCCTGAATGGCGCCGCAAATGGAGGCGAGAGGCGCACCCCAGTTCTCGCGGCGATGCGCCGTGACCAAAAGGATTGGACGCTCGAACGAAAGGGCCTGCAGAACAGGCGATGTGAACTGAAAAGAATCGGACACGACCGAGAGTAGTGCATCGATCACTGTATTTCCGGTCACCCAGACTCGTTCTGAGGGTACCCCCTCTTGAATTAAGTGACCGCGAGCCGTATCTGTCGGAGCAAAATGAAGGTGGGAAAGCACGCCGCACAGGCGGCGGTTTGCTTCTTCAGGAAAGGGATTGTCGTATGTACCGCTACGAAGCCCCGCCTCGACATGCCCGACTGGAATCCCCTGATAAAAGGCACTGAGAGCCCCCGCAAAGGCGGTTGTCGTATCCCCGTGAACGAGAACTAAGTCAGGCTGCAGTTTTGCATAGGCTTCATCTAAGCCCGTGAGGATGGTGCTTGTCAACGAAGCAAGACTCTGCTGATGCCGCATCACGCTCAAATCGACATCCGGAACGATCGAAAAAAGGTCCAGCACCTGGTCGAGCATCTCCCTGTGCTGGCCGGTAACCACGACTCTTGTCTTCCAAAACGAGCTCTCCTGGAAGGCCTTAACGACTGGAGCCATCTTGATAGCGTCCGGCCGCGTTCCAAACACGACAGCAACTGTCTTCATCGAAACATCCTTTTCTGCAATTTATCTGGCCCGCTGATGAGCCCCACACGCAGAGCTCCCCAAGCAAAGAGAATGACTATAATGCCTACCACAAGCTGGCCGCCTTGATCCGAACGCAGTAAATAAAGGCCGGCAAACCCCGTCAGGAAGCTGAGAAAGTACGCCAATAGGGCCGTCTGCCGCTGACTCAGACCCAATGCGAGCATCCGATGATGGAAGTGCTCCTTGTCCGCTTGATATACGGGCATGCCGCGCTGCAGCCGCCGCACAATGGCGCAGGCAGTGTCAAAGACTGGCACAAACAAGATCAATGTCGGAACCGTCATACCGATAGTAGCTGCCCCTTTCAGGGCACCGTCGGTCGCGATGCCGGCGAGCATAAACCCCAGAAACATTGCGCCAGCATCCCCCAGATAGACCTTAGCCGGGTTGAAATTGTAAGGAAGGAACCCGACGCAGGCACCAATAAGGATGAGGCTTAAAACAGCCGGATCATACCGGCCAAATTCCATTGATATCGCTAAGAGAGACAGAGCTGCTATGCCGGTGATCCCGGCTGCCAATCCATCCATACCATCGATAAAGTTGATAACATTGACCACCGAAACCATCCATAGAACCGTCAACGGCACGGCAAAGGTGCCCACGTAAATCATGCCGCCCCAAGGGTTCGTCACAAACTCAATGCGCGGGCCCAACCATGCGAACACCAGCGCAGCCAAAACTTGGCCGCCAAACTTCATTGGGGCAGACAGGCCGCGGTAGTCATCGATGAGCCCAACAATAAGTACAATAAGCCCTCCTAAGATGAAGGGCAGCAGCTCTCGCCCGCCCAACACCCCGGCGGTAACAAAAAAAGCGGCAAACACAGCGACTCCACCGCCGGTTGGCATTGGCCTAGTATTGAGACGGCGGGTATTGGGCACATCCACCAGACCAACCGCCAGCGCTGCTCGGCGTGCCAGAGGCGTTAGTGCAAACGCTAACACGCATGCTGTCAAGGCCGGCAGTATCCACATCATCTGCGGAAACACATCTCCGCCCCCTTTCTCATCATCGGCCTTCCCAGGAAGTCAGTTCCACTTCAGCCTCAGCCAGAAGCTCTCGCGAAAGACCATCTGGGTAGTCCCCCTGGAATACAACACGGCAGACCCCAGCGTTTATGATCATCTTACTGCAGAAACTACAGGGTTGGTGGGTACAGTACAGCGTCGCTCCCTGTGTACTGACACCGTGAAGAGCCGCCTGAACCACAGCATTCTGTTCAGCATGAATCCCTCGGCAAATCTCATGCCTTTCCCCGGAGGGAACGGCTAGTGTCTCCCGCAGACATCCTGTCTCTGCACAATGCCTCACCCCAGTGGGAGCCCCGTTATACCCGGTCGAGATGATCTGCCGGTCTCTAACGAGGACGGCACCAACTTGACGCCGCAGGCACGTTGAGCGAGTGCTGACCAAACGGGCAATATCCATGAAGTACTGTTCCCAAGACGGGCGCTCCGGCATAAGGTCACTCCTATGTCCTCTATTCGGCAGGAGTTCGCAGATCCCTACCGTCGCTAACGCTATTTTGTTCCAAACAGTCGATCCCCCGCATCCCCCAAACCCGGGATTATGTAGCCATGGCCGTTCAACCGCTCATCGACAGCGGCAGTGTATATATCGACATCCGAGTGTTCCTTATGCAAGGCCTCAATTCCTTCCGGAGCGGCGAGAAGACACATAAGCTTGATGCTGCTGCCGCCTCGATCTTTGATGAACTGAATGGCTGCAGCAGCAGAACCGCCGGTGGCAAGCATGGGGTCAATCACAATTAGGTCTCGCTGATCAATGTCGTCCGGCAGCTTGCAGTAGTACTCCACCGGCCGGAGAGTATCCGGATCCCGATACACGCCGATATGACCGACTTTAGCCGTCGGAATGAGCTGCAGTATTCCATCAATCATCCCTAAACCGGCCCGCAGGATGGGTACCAACCCGACTTTCTTGCCCGCCACGGCGCGTCCCTTGGTTATACAGATGGGTGTCTCCACCTCGACATCTACCAAGGGCATATCCCGCGTCACCTCATAGGCCATGAGCAGCGCCACCTCATTGACCAACTCTCGGAAGTCCTTAGGACCCGTCTCTTTGTCGCGAATCATCGTCAACTTATGCTGAATTAATGGATGGTCAATAACGTGCACCGTCGACAAAACAACCGCTCCCTTCCTAATTATTGCCCATCAGATTCTACCATATCGAGTCGGCGCTGATGGCGTCCGCCTTCAAACACCTCAGCAAGCCAGCAATCGGTAATAGCGAGCGCCAGACCGCTGCCAACCACTCGAGCCCCCATACAGAGGACGTTGCTGTCATTGTGACGGCGACTCATGGACGCCGAATAGGTGTCATGGCAGAGCGCAGCCCGAATCCCTTTCGTCTTGTTGGCAGCGATGGACATTCCGATCCCTGTCCCGCACAGCAGAATGCCGCGGTCCGCGCCCTGACTGCAGACGGCGCCTGTCACGTTCGCGGCCACCTCCGGGTAATCGCATGACTCTTCTGTATAGGTCCCATGATCTGTCACCGCGTGACCCGCCTCCTGCAAAAACTCCAAGACTGCGCGCTTCAAATCCAAGGCCGCATGATCGCATCCTAAGGCTATTCTCATCGAAACATCACCTCTCAATCTGCGTCATATGTTGCCCAAGCATCTACAATAGGTTCCAAGAGCTCTCTCAGCTCGGCAGCAGTCGCCCGATAAACATCAGGTGTCTGCCCAAACGGATCAGAAACATCCATACTGGAACCAACCGTATTGGAGTTCTCGGTAGTATCCGTGACTTCCTGCTCAGAATACTCTTTCAAAAGCAAGACCTTGTCCGCTGCATCGGGAAACCGGTCATGAATCAGTTCTTTTTGGGCTCTCGTCATGACGAGGACGAGGTCAGCCCGTTCCAGAAGCTCGGGGTTCAGGCGCCGCGACCGATGGTCACCCACATCGATACCCTGCTCAGACAGCACTTGTACGGTTTGGTCCGTGGCCCCTTCGTCAAAACCTGCGGATACACCCGCTGATTCTACCTCCACATCCAAACGGCGTTCAGCGGCCAACTGCATAAACAATGCTTGTGCCATGACACTGCGGCAGGTATTGCCTGCGCAGACAAAGAGAACGCGTTTCATGCAAAATCACTCCATTTCTTTCACCATAATAAGCCAACTACCCTGCGAATCCTTCATAGTTCCCGCTTCTCGGAAGTCAAACGACCGGTAGAGGGCTAGTGCCGCCGCATTATCCGGGCGCACTTCCAGACGCACAGCTTGTGCGCCTCGCTGCCTCAAACTCTCTAAGCCAGCAGCCAAGAGCCGACGCCCAATGCCCCGCCCCTGCCATTCCGGTCCGACAGCCAGCGATAGGATGCGAGGTTCCACCGGCACATCGCCCTTCGCAGACAGACAGAACCGTGCCTTGTTTGCGACTGCAAGCCCAAGACCCCGCGCCGTGATCTGCCGCGTACGAATCAACCGCACCCAAGGCGTACGGAAAAGCTGCACGGCCGCCGTTCGCCACCAGCCCTTCGTCGTCACTGGTGCACTAATATAGCCCAATATGATACCGCCGTCGTCAAAAACAGACAGCGAGCTGGGATCCGCAGCCAAGACCACGGAAAACATCATCAGAACGGCATCCAATGGATATCTGCATCCGCGAAAGTGGGCGATACTCTGAGGAAACGCCTCGATAAAGACCTCGGCGATCCCTCGCAAATCCTTTGCTTCTGCCTGTCTGATCACCGCTCGTCAGCTCCCTGCGTTTCGTGCCCATTGAGGATACGCCCTCCGGCGGCCTTGCGGAGCCGGTTCATGATCGCTCGTCCAAGCGCTGTCTCCGGGAGCCCTTCGACAAAGACCGCATCCAAGCTGTAGGCATCTGCTTCCCGCAGCAAGTGGAACAGTGACTGGGCGATGCGGGACAAATCATCCCGAGGTCCCATATCCAACACCATCGCCCCCGCCGGTACCAAAGCAACGTTTTCAGACACGACCATGGCACCAACACGCTGCCCCAGACTCTGCGCTGTTTCCACCCGCGCTCGCAGAAGCCGCAGTTGCGGATCGTGAATGACAAGTGTCACAGCGGCCGTCGGCGCATAATGCTGGTATTTCATGCCTGGAGACCGCGGGGCCTCATCGGATGCCGCTGCAGAACTGCCATCGATTACCCCCGAAACGCAGGCTTGCAGAGCCTCAAGCGTCACACCACCGGGACGCAGCAGCCGAAATGGCTTTTCTGTACAGTCAACGACAGACGATTCCAGCCCAAAGCCGCACAGCCCGCCATCCAAAACTGCAGCGATCCTGCCGTGCAGGTCGTTCCACACGTGCTCTGCCCGGGTCGGACTTGGCCTGCCCGAAACATTCGCACTGGGGGCGGCTAAAAACAGAGCGGACTCCTCCAACAGCCGTAGTGCCACGGGATGGCTGGGAATACGCACAGCTACCGTCGCGAGGCCTCCGCTGACAGATACTGGTACAACCTCTTGTTTGGGAAGGACTAGAGTCAGTGGGCCGGGCCAAAACGCGTTCATCAGTTTGCCAGCATCCGAATCCCATGGGCCCGCTATTTGGTGGATTTGGCTGCGCTGGTACACGTGGACAATCAGGGGGTTGTCGGATGGACGTCCCTTGGCTGCAAAGATCTTGGCGATGGCATCGGTGTCCAGAGCATTGGCTCCCAGGCCGTACACGGTCTCCGTAGGAAAGGCAACCACTTCTCCGGCCTGCAGCAGCCGAACAGCGTCTGCCATCTGATCCGGAGTGAGCAGTTTCGTTTCTAGTCTCGGCAAAAGACCACCACCCGATCATGGCCGGCATAGTCTGTCACGACATCGCGCAGGGCTAGGCCAGCCTGCTTTGCGAGCGTCTGTACAGCGGCTGCCTGGTTCCAACCGATTTCCAGAATCAGGTAACCGTCGGGAGCCATGTACTGCGGGGCGGAAGACAAAAGACGGCGATACACCGCCAAACCATCAACACCACCGTCCAAAGCCACTACAGGTTCGGCCTGGACTTCTGGTTCAAGATCTGCGATATCCTTAGACGGAATATACGGCGGGTTCGAACAGATGAGATGGAACGGTTCCTTGGATATTGCCGAAAAAAGATCGCTCTCCACAAACGTTATGGGGTTCGACAGTTCGGCAGCGTCGGCGTTAGCCTGCGCAACCGCTAATGCTGCCGGTGAGATGTCGGTACCGGTGACACGAGCCCCCGGTAGTTCTCTGGCGAGACTGATAGCAATCACACCGCTGCCTGTTCCCACATCCAAAACTCGCGGCTTCGGGAAACCTCTGCCCCAATTGATCGCCGTCTCTACGAGCAGCTCCGTCTCGGGACGAGGCACCAGCACGCCCTCGTTTACGCAAAAGTCCCGGGAGTAGAACTCGCGTGTCCCGGTGATATAGGCTGTGGGGCGCCGCTTTGCACGCAGAGCGACCACCCGGCGATATGCACTTACCTCCTGGGTGGTCAGCGGACGATCGAAATTGAGATACAGCTGCAGTCGATCAAGCTGGAGCACGTGGCCCAAAAGGATTTCCGCGTCCAACCGAGGACTGTCGCACCCTTGGTTCGTCAGATACTCTGCAGTGAGAGTTATGAGTTCCAGCACTGTGCGCAATTCACCCATGGTCAGGACTCCACGGCCTGCAGTCTTTCAGCATCGTCGGCAGCTGTCAGTGCGTCGATAACCTCGTCTAGTTCTCCTTGCATGACGGCTTCCAAACGGTACACCGTAAGGTTAATCCGGTGGTCCGTAATCCGGCCCTGGGGAAAATTGTAAGTCCGGATCCTCTCACTCCGGTCCCCGGAACCCACTTGGGACTTACGGGCCTCAGCCATTTCCTTGTGCTGCTCTGCCTGCATCTGGTCAAACAGCCGTGCCCGCAAGATGCGCAAGGCTTTGTCCTTGTTTTTGTGTTGAGACTTCTCATCTTGGCAGGAAACAACCAGTCCCGTAGGAACATGGGTGACCCGAACTGCAGAGTCGGTTGTGTTGACACTCTGTCCGCCAGGACCCGAGGAGCGATAGACGTCAATACGGAGTTCATTGGGGTCGATTTCTAATTCAACCTCTTCTGCCTCGGGAAGCACCGCGACCGTGGCGGCCGACGTGTGAATCCGTCCACTGGATTCGGTACTCGGCACCCGCTGCACGCGATGGACGCCGCTCTCGTATTTGAGGCGGCTGTAGGCTCCCTTGCCTTCTATCATAAAAATGACTTCCTTAAAGCCGCCTAACTCCGTGGGGCTGCCGCTCATGATCTCGGCCTGCCAGCGCTGCTTTTCGGCGTAGCGTGAATACATCCGGAACAGGTCGCCGGCAAAGAGTGCCGCCTCCTCTCCCCCAGTACCACCACGGATCTCGACAATGACGTTCTTATCGTCATTCGGGTCTTTGGGCAGGAGCAGGTACTGCAGTTCGCCTTCGAGAGCCTCTTTTTTCGAGCCAAGCTCCTTAAGCTCATCCTGCAGCATCTGCTTGAAGTCGGCTTCCTGCTTTTCGCCAAGCATTTCCTGACTATCTTGAAGCTCCTGCAGAATCTGTTTGTACTCGCGAAACAGAAGCACCACGTCCTCAAGGTCGGCATGCTCTTTTGCATATCTTTGAAACCGACTCTGATCGCTGATGATATCTGGATCACTCAGCATGCCGGTAAGTTCATCAT
>SLOG01000377.1 GCA_007132635.1 Limnochordia bacterium | reverse complement strand
TAAGTAGCGTTCGAAAGAAGCCAACACATCATCGGCGGTCATATGCTCGCCGTTGTGGAAAACGACGTCGTCCCGCAGTTCAATCTGGTACCGGGTACCGTCCTCGTTGACCGTATAGTCTGCAGCTAAGTGAGGTACTGGGCGAAAACTCTCATCGACTTCGAATAAACCTTCATAGACATGGTACATTATCTGCCCGATGCTGGAATCTGTGCTTTTGTCAAGGTCCAAATGGGGCAGGGTTAGGGCGTTTGCTACAACTAAATCTCCTCCCGTCACCGGCTCCGCAGCAGCAGTAGGAACGGAAACACCAGCTGCCAAAAGCAGGAGTAAGACCAGTGCCTTTGTCAAAACGGAATCTCGCAGCACGTTTATCATCCTCTCTGTGTTTAAATAATAATGATTCTCGATGAGTTAATTATACCCCCGTCTAATGTTGCCGTCAAGCGGTCCCGTCGGTGCAGCGGGTTATAATCTCGTCCTGCAGAGTCTTGCCTAAATGGGTAAAGTCAGCGCTGTAACCGGCGACGCGTACGATTAGGCCACGGTGGTCTTCTGGGGACGCTTGCGCTTTCCGCAGTTCCTCGACATCTACAGCATTAAGCTGCAGCTGCCCGCCCCCCATCTGCATGTAGCTTCGTACTAGCGCAGCGATTCGACTGCGGTTGCTCACGGTCGAGAAGTCCTGCCGATTTAGGCGCAGGGTACAGACGCTGCCTGCTATCAACTGGGAATGGTCGATCCGTGACAAGGAACGAATGACTGCCGTCGGCCCTTCGGTAGTTACACCTTGCGAGCCGGCAAGGGAATCCGCTAGAGGGTCACCTTTGCGCCTCCCGTCCAGTGTAGCTCCCATCTGCAGACCGTACGCGATATGCATGTTCTCGCCTCCGGCCAAGTGTCCTAAGGTCAGTTTGGTCCTCATCGCGGTGCGGCGTCGCTCCAAAGCTTGAGCCATCATCGTGAGTAAGCGGTTGGCTGCGGTATCCTTGTCGGGATTGTCATTGCCGAATTTCGTGACCCGACGTGCTGCTCTGATTACACGTTCATCACCGGCGTCGAGTTTCTCAAACAACTCTCGTAAAGACATATTGAGCTCGCCGCGAAGAGTACCCGCCGCTGACAGCATATCCACTGCGTTTGGCAGGCCCACTGCCTCCCAGTGGCCCATATAGGTTTCGGCTCCCCCGTGAGCAGCATCGCGACCATTACGGAGACAGCAGGGCATGAGCAGAGTCGCTTGCAGCCGAGGATCAACGTTGACTGTATCCACCCACTCATTGCACACACGGCACATCTCCGCTGCTCGCTCCACGTGTTCATGGACTGCCGCCCAGATCGCTGCGTCATCAGCGGCCTCTGCACGGGCAGCACTTCGCAATGCGTCATCCACCAGTAACGCCAGGTTCACCCAGCCGTTAGGGGCTCCCCAATTGGCAGTCCCTGGCAGCACGACCTCTGCGCAGCCGCTTAAAGCATAATCCCGAGCTTGCTCTTCCGGGATTCCAAGGCGTTTGAGTCCGCGAATCACAGGTGCGTCGGAGAAAAACTGAGGTTCACCCACTCCGTCACCCAACATACTGACGGCCAAATCTAATACATCATTGGGTGTATCTTCGTGGATCCGCAGGTAAAGGGACGGACGCAGCAGTCGAACCCGCCAGACAGCCTTGAGGAACAGGCGAGTCAACGCATTAGTGGCATCTCTCCCGTCCGGCAGTAGTCCTCCGAGTGTCAGGGTGTGCACGGCACTGACGTTAAACGTACCCTCTAGATAATCGCCGTGAAGCTTGATCAGCAGGCATTCGATGAGTTCCTGCGCAGTCTCAAGGCTGAGTCGGCCAGCCGCCAGATCCCGTTCGAAAAACTCTCTTAAGTAGACATCCGCGCGTCCAACTCCATCACCAGCCACCATATAGGCAAACCACAGGGACTGCAGCGCCTCATGGAACGTCTCGGCCGGTTTGGCCGGAACTTTGCGACAGATGCGCGCCAACTCGAGGAGTTCGCGCCGAGTGTCTCCAGTCGCTTCCTGGGCTTGGGCAAGACATGCTTCGGAGTATCGCACCGAATGGCAGATCATTGCGCGATGTCCGATTGAAAAAGCTAAGGCTGTTTCTCTTGCAGTGCCCTTTCTTAATTTCGCAAGCGAATCCGCCTCAGCTATGATAGCACTGGAACCGAGACGGAGGAACCCGGCGTAGTCCACCACTTTGTGGTTGAAAGAGCCTTGAGGCGATAAAAGCCCTCTTCGGCTTTCTTCCGAGATTTCGTATTCGTGCTGCGGGGCATTAGCTGCAAACCCGTCGACGTAGGCTGCACTTCCATCAGGAAACCAATGCGCCGCATTTCCAGCTTCGGCGCTGCGTCTCCGGGCCCCCACGATGAGCTCGCCTGGCCTAATGACGGGAGTCAACTGGCTGTGAACAAAGGCAAAACGGTGGGCCTCCTGCAGCAAGGGCGACATAGCAGAGTCGGCGTGAAATTGGCTGTTGAGCAGCCGCTGTTCAGCAAAGGGACTATACACTCGGTTAATCGCATCCAGCGCGAGCTGATGTGTTCGACGGGTGCTGCCTCTAGGGCTTGCAGGGCTGTTCGTCCGAGCGGCCAATCGAGCGATCGATCCTTCCATGGAATATCTCTCCCTTCTCCCCCGTGTCAATCCAATTGGCAGCAGCAGACAGAACAAGGTCTGGCTCCGCAGTGCTGCTCTCTAGTGTAGATCCTACGACAAAATCAGGGAAAAACCTTGATCAAATTGCTCGATATCGGGAGGAAACCAGAAACCTGCGGGGAGCCGCTCTCTTTTGGTTGCCCTTCCGTGTTAGAGAAATGATCAGGGGAAGCTTTTCTGTTTTTCCAGACAAGCGGTGACCCACATTGAGTCGTACTCAACACGAATAGTATAGGAGAACAGGAATTCCAACAGGCTCTCAGGAAGTTAGAATATGACATACGCATTCTGCACATTTTCATTTCGTTTCTCAACGTATATCCATCGTTCTTTGGAGGTGTCGGCGCACCTATGTCGATTATTGAAGAGTTCATGAAGAGTTATCGTTCCGAATTTGCCACATATGAAGAGCTTGCGAAACTCTGTTCGGGGCATTGCGAGAGCGGCCTCAAACGCAGTGGAATTCGTGCGTTGGTGACCTACCGAGCCAAACGCTCCGATCGGCTCTACGAAAAGGTAGTCAAGCGGTCGAGTAACCGAACATATCAGACGATCACAGACGTGTATGAGGACATAGTCGACTTAGCCGGCGTACGGATAGCCCTTTTTTTTCCGGGAGATCGCCGAGAGATTGACGCCTTAATCCGCGACCTCTTCCAAGTCTCTGGCTGCAAGGACTTTCCGAAGGGGCAGAACATCAGCGCATATCCCAAACGTTTTGCCGGGTATGCGGCGCGCCACTACCGAGTGACCCTTTTGCCGGAGACCCTGCGGGATGATCAGATTCACTTGACTGCCCTTCCTATCGAGATCCAAGTCGGTTCGATTCTCATGCACGCATGGGCGGAAATTGAACATGACCTAGTGTACAAGCCGCAGACGGGCTCGTTATCTTTGGATGAATACGCAATCTTGGACGAGATAAACGGGTTAGTACACACGGGCGAGATCGCTCTGGAAAGACTGCAGGAGGCAGCTAATCGCCGCATCACCCACGATTTGGAAGTTTTCTCAAGTCACTACGAACTCTCGGCGTACCTATATAGTCGCGTTAAGGCTTGTCTCGGAGGGTCCCGCGAATTCGTGTTGGGACGAGCCGATATCCTATTCCGTTTTCTTCAGTTCATCGGGCGTGCCGCTCCCCAGAATGTAGAACCGTATCTGGCTCAGATTGATCTAGAAAGTGTTGACACCCCAGTCATCCCGAAGATCATCAACTGCATGCTTGAGGGTAATCCTGAACACTATCGTGCTTACGACAGAGCGCGGATCGTAATCGCCCAGACGGATCCCTACGCCAAGGATGTAGACCTATGCTCGCTGCTCGAGCCCAAAACTCCCGCCGGGAGGTTCTTTCAGGGGTGGATAGAACTCGAACGGGAGCTGTTTGACCATCCGCAGGATTTCGTCTCGGCAGATTTGCAGAGAGAATTGACCAGTCTGAGGGAGTTGCGGGACCGATGCCTGTACGGAGCCAGATTCCCTTCCAGCGGTGTGCTGGAAGATGGTGCTAGAAGAGCTCGGGGAGCCCATTCGCGCCTGATTGGCAAGCGCTCACCTTCTGGCGAAGAAGCTATGCCGCGTCGGTACTAGGAAATCAACGCTTTCATTGGCTTTTGGATTGCCCACAAATACTTACTAATTTGGTACATTTGGTTTGAAATCCGCTGCCGGATATGGTATAATTGGGGCAACAAGAGAAGTGATTAAGTGGATAAGGAGGCCACATTATGAACTTAGTAGGAGCTTGGGGCGAAGCTGATTCTCGCATTAGCCTATATCATAAACGTGGGGATATCAACCGATTTGAACTAGTTCAGATACGAAAAGCAGTGGCCGATGAGTATAAAGTTTCGGTCACTGAAGGCGAGTTCGGCGAATTCCTTGACACCATACTCGAGGCAATGGAAAACATAAGTTTCAAAACGGATGATGGGTATATTCCCTCCACAGTGATGAATGCTGAAGCGGGTCCAATCGTAGTTGGCTTTTCATTCTCTCAGCAAGAGCCGTTTTCCTTGGTCGTTTCACAAATGGCAGCAGACATTGCGGTCCCGTTTGAACGCCTAGATGAATGTCTTGGCTGGCTTCTCCGGGAGTTTTATTTACTAGGAATCAAAGACCAACCCATTGAATGAGCACGAGCGCCATGATCTGCAAACACAGATCGTGGCGCTTTTCATAAGCGGTACGTGTTTTTGGAAGGAATGAGGCGGCGAATGGCGAAAGCCCGTGACATATGGGAGGTTGATGGGAAACTATGACAATGACATCGCGCGAACGCTTGCTAACAGCACTTAACAATGGACGCCCCGACCGCTTGCCGTGTCAAGTCCATGGGTGGATGCCCAATTATCTTGAGGACTATCTCAACGGTATGGATTGGTTTGAGGCTTACGCTAGGTTTGGCATGGACCACGCTATCTACGTGAGCCCAACCTATCATTACAGCGATCGTGACATGGCCAAATGGCAGCATGATTGGAAGGACCTCGGTGTCGACGCTGACGGCAATCAGCATTGGGAAGAGACGATCAATACGCCCAAAGGGTCGTTACACCATAAGGGCGCCCGCAATAAATATACTCCGTGGGAGACTGAGCCTTTGATCAAGACACCCGAAGACTTCGACTTGTGGAATGAGTATTACCCGGTACCTATCCAAACCGATTTCTCTGCGATCCAAAAAGCAAAGGATCGCCTGGGCGACAGAGGGATCATACGTTCGCACCCCTTTAGTCCCGGACAAGGAAGTCCGTGGCAGAGCTTCTGTTGTTTGGTTGGCACCGAGGAAGCAATTTACATGGCCATTGACGAACCAGACTTTGTACACTATGCCCTGCAGGAGGTCCTGAAAAAAACGTTAAAGGCGACGGAGCTATGGCACGGCACACCTGCAGACATGGTAGAAACTGGCGGCGGCGCCGGCTCGAACACTGTCATCAGTCCCAAGATGTTTCGAGAATTCTGTGTACCTTACGACCAGCAGCAGCATACTGCGCTACGTGCCGCCGGAGTCAAGATTGTGTACCATCTATGTGGTGGTCTCATGCAGATGCTCGACTTGGTCACAGAAAACGGTGCTGATGGTCTTGAAACCATGACGCCGCCATCAATGGGAGGCGACTGCGACTTGAAGGAAGCTTCGAGGCGCGTAGGCGATCGTCTTTTCTTCATTGGAGGCTTCGATCAAAGTGCCGGGTTTGAGTCCGGTAGTCCGGAGGCAGCACGTCAGTTAGTTCTTGACTGTTTTGAGGCGACCAAAGACCACGCTGGTTATATCGCTGCCCCGTCCGACCATTTTTTCCATGGAGATCCGGAAAACATCCAAGCCTTCGTTGATGCCTGCCGGGAGTGCGTTTACTGAGCGTTAGGGAACGTCAAATACATCAAAGCCCTTTTGGCATGCCGCGAAGCGCTGTCGTTAAGACATCGACGCAGCCATCTTCATAGAGGAAGAAGTTCACTCCATCCGCTTCACTGGCGGCAACAGCTTTTACCGACTCGTCTAGGGCTTCATCGGCCAGCTGTATGATGGGAATGAGCAGATTCTTCGGTCCCAAGAGGTTTTTAGCCTTGCTTGTCTCGACGGCGACTGCAGTTGGCGGCAAACCTTTGTCTAAGTGGTCTAAGGTCGTTGCCGGGTCGATGGGCAGCCCAGTGAGAGTCCGCAGAAACTCAACCGCAGCTGGTTCTGAGAGTACTCCGTTTTCGACTAACCATTGCCCAATACGGCCCACCTCTTTGTGCAGGCAGGCTGGTCCTTCGCCTGCCTGCAGTGATCTGTAAATCATCGGCGCGAAGATGTCTACATGTGGTTGAAGCGCTTGATAGTCCTGACCAACCCAAGGAGCTAGGCTGGGCGAGAAAATGTACATGGCTAGTGCAGCGGTTGGGTTTACCTGGCGGAGTACACGGCGGGCGTCTTGCATGTGTGCCTCGATACTTTGGCTGCGAAACGCTAACCAATCAAACACACCCGGCAGCCTCAAAAGGACGGACACAAGGTCCCCGCCTCCCCAAGATAGGTTCTGCAGAGATGGGGTCGCACGTTTTCCAGTGATCGATTCAAGGAGAACCGTTACGTCTCGGCGCATGCGGGAAAAGTTATAACCCCATTTCAGCGCGGCGGATTGACAATGGCTGCAGAAACACGTGAAAAAAGCTCGCATGTCTGCACTAGAACAAGGCGAAGCAAACCTTGCTCCATCGACATAAATCCCGGCGGCACCCTTTGCGCCAGCCCAAGTTCGGATGTTGTCCAGATGCTGCTGCTGCACAGCAGGGTGGTTAGGACAGGCTGAGTTGAACCACAGCTGCTTACTCCCATAGACATCTTCTGCAAGGCACGTCTCATCGACGACGGCAGTATTCGCCGTATAGGCGTGCGTAAAGACAAATGCCTCTAGATGATAGCGGGAAGCTAAGTCAAGCACCTCGGGATCAAATCCTGTGACAACACCCGAAAAGCCCATGGTCTCTAACCCGGCGAGGGTTTGTTCTTTGGATTGGTCACCAAGGCCGTGCATGAAAAAACGCATACGGACACCTCTTTCGATAGTAGCTGAGGAAGTCTATACTGCTAAAAAGACAGCTGCCCATACGGGGCAGCTGTCTTTGGTTTTACTGGGCGAAGAACCATTGCTCGGGCGTGTGCATTAGGATAATCCCAAGTTCACCCCACTGACCGGCATCTGGCACATTCCGGAGGTTGCGGTTCAATGTTGTCGGATAGTACGAGTATTCGACAACATTTATGATAAATAGGTTGTCTCTGTGTACTTGATAGATCTCGTCCATGATCGCTAAGCTCTCTTCCGATCCCACGAGGGCTCCGACGAAATCCGAGTGCAGTTGGTAGAGTCGTTTGACTTCAGCCGGTGGTTCTTCTCCTTCGCGTCCACCGGTATTGTACCAGAGAGTCCACAGCGGAGCCCACGAACTCTGAGGAAGATAG
>SLOG01000115.1 GCA_007132635.1 Limnochordia bacterium | reverse complement strand
CGCTGCTGCGATGATGTTCATCATACATGCGGAGCTGGCATTCGTGACATTTTTGACCGTACCGCCGTTTATGGTCGCACTCTTTCTCATCCGCAATACTATCAAGGCGCGCTGGCGCAACGTCAGGCGGAAGATCTCGAACTTAAACGCCTATATCCATGAGAACATAGTAGGAATGAAAGTGATCCAGGCCTACGTGCGCCAGCATGTCAATGACCGCATCTTTCACGAGATCCTAGACGACACCTTCTCTTCCTGGATCCATGCAGTCAAACTCAACAGCGCGTTTGGTCCTGGGATAGAATTTGTTTCGATTATTGGTACCATTGTGATCTTCTGGTACGGAGCGCGGCTCCTCCGCATTGATGGCATCTCCGTTGGGATTGTCATTGCCTTCACCGTCTACCTGCGGCGTTTCTGGCACCCAATTGTCACACTGAGTAACTTCTACAATCAGCTCTTAGTTGCCATGGCATCTAGCGAGCGGATCTTTGAACTGATGGATGAGAAACCGGAGATTGAAGATTCCCCCGACGCTTATCCCCTGCCCGCAGTAACCGGACATGTGGAGTTCAACCATGTCAACTTTGCGTATAAGCAGGATGAACCGGTGCTGAGAGACGTCAACTTTGCGGTAGAACCGGGTGAAACTGTAGCTCTAGTGGGCGCGACGGGATCTGGGAAGACAACGATTGCAAACCTCCTCGCTAGATTTTACGTGCCGCAGACAGGATCTGTTCGCATCGATGGCCATGACCTTCGCAATGTAACCGAGGCATCCATTCGAGAGACTGTAGGGATCATGATGCAGGATCCCTTTATCTTCTCTGGAACAATCATCGATAATATCCGGTATGGGCATGCCGCGGCATCCGAAGACGATGCTGTAAAGACGGCCAAAGCAGTGCGAGCGCACGGTTTCATTGAACGAATGGCGAAAGGGTACTATACCGAAGTTAACGAGAGAGGGTCTCGGTTATCCATAGGGCAGCGCCAGTTGATCTGTTTCGCCAGAACGCTTCTCGCTGACCCGAGCATCCTCATTTTAGATGAAGCCACCGCCAACATCGATACCCATACAGAAGTTTTGGTTCAACAAGCCATTGAAAAACTGTTAGTTGGGCGGACTTCGTTTGTGATCGCCCATCGGCTGTCCACAATCCGCAAAGCCGACCGCATCATGGTCATCCGCAAGGGACGGATTGCTGAAATGGGCAGCCATGACGAGCTCATGGAGAGACACGGGATCTATCACCGACTCTATACAGTTCAATACCGCTACTTGTACGCTGTGTAGACCCCAAACTACTCAAGAAGGCAGTTGATTTTCTCGGTTTTTTACGAGTGCCAGTTCACGTCATCCCAAGGGGGCGAATCAGTGACCGATGCACCCATTGTCGAACAAGTGATGATCCTTGTGCTTATCATGGCGGTCGGAGTCTACGCCAGAAAACGCTTTATGATAACAGATGAGACGAGGCAGCGGCTTTCGGAACTCTTGCTTCAAGTGACACTCCCAGCCATGGTAGTCATCTCTTTTCAGTTTGAATACGATCCAGCCATGCTGGCAGGTGCCGGCATCATCCTCCTGGTCGCCTTCGCTGCCCACGGCGGTCCGGCGGTGCTGGGAACGGTGTTGTTTCGCCGCTACCCGGCTAGGACGCGAAAAGTGCTCCAGTTCGTCGCTGTCTTCTCAAACTGCGGTTTTATGGGTTTCCCTGTCTTGGATAGTATTTTTGGACGCGTGGGCGTGTTCTACGGTTCTGTGTACATGATCGCCTTTCACGTGTTTTTATGGACCTTTGGTGTTGTACTTTTTCAGGGCAAACGAGATCCCCAAGCGCTACGCAAAGCCGCTCTGAATCCCGGCATCCTAGCAGTCGTTGTGGGTCTAATTCTGTTCGGACTCTCCATAAGACTTCCTTATCCGCTTTATCAAGCCTTAGACATGGTTGGCTCGATGACGACACCTATTGCGATGCTGATCGTAGGATCGATCTTGGCCGACGTTGATATACGGCGGGCGTTTCAAGGGTCTGCGTTATACTATGGCACAGCGATTCGGCTTCTCATCTTACCACTTCTGTTCCTAGTGCTTCTCAGGTTGATACCCATGCCAGCGATGGTGCTTCAGATAAGTGTACTACTAATAGCCATGCCTGCTGCAGCAAACACGGCGATCTTTACAGAAGCATACGGAGCCGATACGGTCTTCGCCTCGAGGATAGTCGCTTTCTCAACGCTTGTTTCTATTCTAACCATTCCCGCTGTGCTCTGGTTGATTTGACGAGTTACGTTGAGTGAACTAAAAGAAACCCCGCGCCGGGGTTTCTTTTAGTTTATTGGGATCTGTTTCTGTCGGCCGGCTGCTGGTTCTGACTTGGGGAACCGGACATGAAGAACACCGTTGTCAAACGAGGCAGTAACTTGGTCCTCTTGAACATTCCCCACAAAAAAGGTTCGCTGACAACTCCGCAGATGGCGTTCACGCCGGATATATTGGTCGTCTTTCTTCTCGTGAATGTCATCACTGTGCACCTTAACGGTAAGGTGTTCATCTTCAAGCTCGATGGAAATATTCTCTCGTTCCACTCCAGGCAGATCAGCTTCAAGTTCATAATGCTCATCTGTTTCCTTGATATCTACTGGGAAACCCTGCAGTGAACCCTCAAAGAAGTCTTGAAACATTCGGTTGAAACTTGGCCACTGATCACTTGACAAGAGTTCGTGATGACGACGCCTTGGAAGCAAGCCAAACATGTGAAGCACCTCCAAAAACGGTTTTTATTCTCTTCACCTATTATTATACTCAAACATCAGGGAAAGTCAAAGTCCTTCTTTCGGCCTTAAAGTCTATTTTTCACCACAAAGCCAAGTTTTCTTGCGTGCACGCGCACTCTCTCCTGCACGCACGAGCAGACGGCATCTTCCGTAGTACAGAAGATGCCGTCTGCTCATTGTTCTAGAACGCGGTTGATTTTCTCGCATTTGACGAGGGCATCACGCCACGCCGTTTGCCTAAAATGCCAGGTACACGGCGTGAACTGGCCCTCGTCCGTAGTAAAACGGAGAAAATCAACGCCTTCCTAGGTTGTCTTACTGAACGAAGAAGAGCTGTTCAATGCTTAAGTTAAACTCGTTAGTGATACCCGTCTCCGGCACGTTGCCCAAATCTTGCGATACAATGACCGGGTCTTGGATAGGACCAACGGTTAGGAACATGGGGATATTCTCGTAGTACCAATCGGCCAGGGCATCCCATGCCGCATCATTCGCCTCGGTTTCAGGGATGGTGGCAACAATGCTCTCATGGATTCCATAGAGTTCCTTGATGTTTTCCGGCGGTTCAGTACCGGACTGACCGTCGGTGTTGTTCCATAACTCCCAATCAGGTGCCCAGTAGGCGAAGGGGAGGTAGTCATCCCAAAGACCTCGCGCCCATGTTGTGGAATGCACCCAAAGGACTGTGGCCTGCAGTTCGTTGGCCGTAGCCCGCTGACCGAGCAGTTCAATGCTGATCTGCCGCATTTCTGTGTTGATACCAACTTCCGAGAGGTGTGCTCGGACCAGTTCAGCCACGGAAACCAAGTCGGGGCGATGGGGAGCCATTTCGATGGATATCCGGAACGTCTCACCGTCCGGCCCTATGCGGTAACCATCGCTGTCTCGCTCGTCTAAGCCCATTTCGTCCAGAAGCGCGTTAGCTTGTTCTTGATCGAAGCCACCGGGAATCCAAGGCGATTCCTGGGCAAACCCGAAGTATACCGAGTCGATAATCTCTTGGTTATCGATGGCGTAGTTCACTGCTTGACGGAAACGAATATCACTGGTAACTTCCTGCCACACGGGATCGTCATAGGTGTCGTTCAGGAAAAACGTACCTGATGTCCGATGCATTGTCAGCGGAATCGCGCGGTAGCCCCCGCGATCTTCGTTTTCTCGATATAGGGGCATGTAGTTCATAGAAGCGTTATCTACCAAGAAGTCGACTTCACCGGCAATAACCCGCATGTTCATAGTCTCGATATCGGTCGTTTCATAGGACTGAAACCGATCGATATAGGGGAGTTGGTTGCCCTCAATGTCCACTTTGTGGTAATACGGATTACGCTCAAGAATGATCATCCCGGAAGGACTTTCAACTCGCATCCATGCTGTGAGAACGGGGAAGTCGACAGCGTAGTCTAACTGCATTTGGCCCGGATCGCCTGCATCCATGGCACCAAAGAGCTGCCACCACTCGTCATCTAATTCTTCCTCGTCCAAGTAGGGACGCATGTCCTCAAGGCTCGTGTAGTCAATGTGGAAGTCCTTGAGGTAATGAGCTGGTTTCAGCAGAGTCGTGTAGGTTGACCAGTGCTTGGTCGTCAGCACGTTGACAAAACCACCATAGGGTTCATCAAACGAGATACGGAAGGTGTACTCATCGATGATCTCAAGCTCCATAGGTTCACCAGATGGACTGCGGTAGTTCATCGGAAAAACGGATGTGAGCTCAGTGTTGTTCAGAACGTCCTCATACGTGAAGCGGATATCTTCGGTGGTCACTGGATGCCCATCGGACCAGCGCAGACCTTCCCGAAGCCGGAAGGTAAACACGGTGTTGTCGTCATTGGCGAGATACACTTCCAACAGATTTGGCTCAATCTCGCCAGCGCCAATGCCGGGTGAAGACAACAGTGGTTCAACGAGTCCGAGATGCATCTCTGCATTCCAATTCGGTTGATGGTGCGCCCCGGTCAGCGTCCCGCCATGCTGTCCCGGCTGCCAGTCAAGGCTTTCCTCTGGCAGCAGCGTCCCGGGACCGACAACAAACGGAAACTCTGGCAGACGTTCTTCCACTGTAGGAAGCTCGCCAGCAGCCACGCGTTCTGCCATCATTGGACTTTCCTGGTAAGTGTCAGCCGCAGCTGAACCCGCGCCAAGGGCGAAAGTCAAAGCCACTAGTACGACTATGAGCATTGAGTTCTTACTCTCTTGAATCATAAAAACCACCTTTCCAATTTCATTCTTTCTAGGCCTCGACCATACTCCAGAACCAAGCACCCCCTTAGAATACATCAATGGCCGGGGAAATCACAGCAAGGATAACACATGAACAAACACAAAGCAATGATAAACAAACCTCTTAATCTGCGAAATATGGGAGCCTGTGCCAGTTATCTCTTGTCATGCCGTGCAGGCGTCGCTTATAGACGCGAAACCCTGCATTTTCCGCAGCCCTCTGTGAGGCCTGGCTGAGCGGAGAGCAGTAGAGAGGGCGCATACCTGCCGAGCTTACCTCCGAACCGTAATTTGTGGCCAGCAGCGATGCGAAGCCAGAACCACGAAATCGTTCTGCAGTGTAAATGAACTCAACGTCCCAGAGATCGAACACAAAAGCCTTCGCCGTAAGAAAGGCCGCCAAGGAACGCTGGTGCCAAAGCCCCCACACGAGAGTCTTCTCCTGCCGCAGAGCAACTAGCGTGTCCTGTCGCAGATGATCTGGTATATCTGGGCAAACAAAAAGAAATTCACAAACCTCTTGATGATCATCTGCAGACAGGTGCCGCATGAACACCCTATCATTTTGGAGCACCCTCTGCGGACGACTGTGCCACTGCAGATCCAACTCCGTCCGCCAAAAAAGATCAGGATGGAACCAAACCGGATCCGGCGCCTCGTCGCCATGGACCATCCATTCCGTAACACACGTACACTCTAGAGCGCGCTGCATGGCGGACTCAATCCAAACCGGATCCGGCGCATATAGATCCGCGTAGCTTGTGTTTTCCTGTTCATCGTCAGAGGGTGCGACGACCAAGATATTGCGCGGGATGCTCGCATCATCGGCCCACATAGTTACCGGGAGGCCCTCTTGGATGTGCCACAGAAGGTCCTTGAACTGCAGCGCCTGTGACACTAAGGCCGGCAAAACGCTAGGGAGATCCTCGAACGCAAGCCGTATAATCGAATGGGTCATGGGAGCAAAAGCTCCTTTCTCTGCGTGATTAGGCACAAAAAGAGAGGGGAGATCCCCTCTCAACGCTTCCCTGAATCTGGTTCACTTGGCGTACCGACTAGTCTGCCTTCTGTAATCCCGCGGCGAAAGCCCTAACCGCTCTTTGAAACAGCGAGAAAAGAAGCTGATGTTGGAAAAACCCACGTTCAACGCTACTTCACTTACAGTAGTATCACTGTCTTGAAGCAAAACACATGCGTGTTTCAGCCGCAGGCTAATAATATACTCCATGGGCGGCACAGAGTAAATCTCCTTAAAAACCCGGGAAAAATGACGCACTGATAGGTACGCGATGGCCGCCACATCATCCAAACAGATAGGCTCCGTGAAATTCGTCTCCATATAGGCCACAGCCTTGGACAAGCGCAAGAGTTTCTCCATGGCTGGATTGTCATGGCTGCTGTACTGGCGTGACAGGTAGGCAGCCAACGAGGCAAAATAGGTCTTCACGACAGCTTGTGAACCTGCTCGCAACGCGTTGTACTCATCAAGCATCAAGTGGATCATGTCTTCAACAAAGTGTAGTCGTGCCGGGTCTAAGACAAGCTTGCTCTCAAAGCGATGTTCTTTGCGGTAGTAAGGCTCCACCATGAACAGGGCCTGGTATCCTGGCATTTGCTTGAGTCCAGTCTCGCCATCAAGAAAGTGCTGAGGGTCGAACATTATGTTGCAGTGTTTCATAGCATGCAGTTCGCGAAAACTGTGGTACGTGTCGCCTTTTATGACAAACACATCACCAGCCTTCAGTGGGTATGTATGTCCATCCACCACGTGAACGGCTGTGCCGTCCAGTATGATGGCAAGCTCCGTATAGCTGTGGACATGGGGATGCACATGGGTTTCCACCTCATCAAGATGGACACCAATGTTAATACTAAACGGAAACCCTTTGTATTTTGCGAAATCCCAGATCGAAAACTGCTTCATCATGTCCTAATACTACAAAAAGAAGTCCGGATTGTCAATGAACTGCGTCGCTGAATTGTCTACAATTATATGTAGGATGTAGCGGTAGATTTTGGTCTATAATGTTGTGCATCAAGGAGGTGGCATAAGGCTAGGCTTGTTCGCAGGATATTTTCTTTCGAGGAGGTTAAATCTAGATGAAGCGCAAAACAATCATGATGGTGATGACAGCATTTGTGCTGGTCACATGCATCGCAGTCGCTACCGGTTTCGCGGCGAGCTACAATGAATCACCTATGTTGACCGAACGGGTTGAACGAGGAGAACTCCCACCGGTGGACGAACGACTACCGTTGGAACCCTTTGTAGTTGGTCCTGGCGTCAACGCACCAGAAGACCACGTCGATTTCCAGATCGGCCGCTATGATGGACCGTTTAATATGGCGCACCATGTCCCCGATTTGGACTTTGATGTTTTTATCATGAGCAGCCAGAACCTACTGCAGGGCCAAGGTACGGGCGTGGTCAATCTCCAGCCAAATCTGCTCGAGTCCTTTGAAGTAAATGAGGACAACTCCGTTTTCACCTTTACAATCCGCGAGGGTCTGCGCTGGTCGGACGGAGTTCTAGTGACTACTGAGGATATTCGCTTCGCTATTGAAGACGTCATGTTCAACGAAACCTTAAACCCGGTAGTTCCAGTGCTGTACCGGACTGGAGGCAGGCCTGATGGCGATGTCTT
>SLOG01000451.1 GCA_007132635.1 Limnochordia bacterium | reverse complement strand
CATGGCTCAGCGCCGCTTCCACCATAGCCTCAGGCGTGCGTCCATAGGACTCAACCGCCCACTGCGGCAGCGAACCCGAGTTTACGCCGATCCGTATCGGGACTCCTCGATCCCTCGCTTGAGCAGCAACCTCGCGTACGTGTGCTTGACTGCCGATATTACCTGGATTCAGTCGCAGTTTGTCCACTCCGCTTTCCAGAGCGCGCAAGGCTAATCGATGATCGAAGTGAATGTCTGCTACTAAAGGTATGGTGATCTGCTTCTTTATAGATGACAGTGCTGCTGCCGCCTCATCGTCAGGTACAGCAACTCGAACAATTTCACAACCAGCTTCCGTCAGTCTCTGTATCTGCTCCACAGTCTTCACAGAGTCTCGCGTATCCGTATTCGTCATTGACTGCACAGTGACTGGAGATCCACCGCCCACTGCTGCCGAACCCACCATGATCTGCTTTGCTATCCTTCGCTGCACGGGCTCGCCCCCACCTTACTGGTCTGCCAAACGACTGGAAACACTAAGAGAAGAAATCCAAGCGAGTTATATCTTTAAAGGTAGCGAATACCATTAGAAGGATGAGAAGAGCCAATCCTATAAACTGCGCGATACCTCGATACTCAGGATTGACAGGCTTGCCACGAACGCCCTCAATTCCGAGCAAGACAAGCCATCCGCCATCGAGTATCGGTACAGGAAGCAAGTTCAGTAATCCCAAGTTAATATTGAGGACGGCGGCGAGCAGCAGCAGGTTTGCATACCCTTGACGAGCGGTCTCCCCAACAGCCTGGTAGATGCCGATGGGGCCAGCTATTTCTGCTTCCATCTGGCCAGTAACCATACGGCCCAGTACTGAAACCAACTCCTGAGTCATACGAACGGTCTGCATCAGACCCGCCATGATAGACTGACCGAGCGGAAGCTGGGGTTTCTCGTCAATATATACGCCGATTCGCCCTTCACCGGGCGCTCCATCGGGCACAACACTGAGTTGAATACGTTCGCCGGCCCGTTCTACGGTCAGAAGGATCTGCTCCGAACCGGACCTCTGTATAACGTTAACAACATCATCAGTGTTAGAGACTTGCTCTTCATTTACAGCTACAAAGGCGTCTCCAGGCCTCAGCCCAACACTATCGGCAGGCGATCCTGGCTCAACCATGGTTATTGTCGGCGGCACCACGACGAGCATAAAATAAAGACCAAATAAGAGAATCGCAAGAACGAAATTCATCAGAGGCCCCGCAGCAATAGTCGCCATCCGGACCGGAATCGGCTTGTTGGCAAAACTCCGGGAATCTGTGTCCGGGACAATTTCGGCATCCTCATCGACGGGCTCATCCATCCCGGCTAGCTTGACAAAACCACCTAAAGGCATAGCACGAATCGAATACAGCGTCTCGCCCAGTTTCTTTGTAACCAAACCAGGACCGAATCCTAGGGAAAACTCATAAACACGAATACCGACCAATTTGGCAACCAGAAAATGGCCCATTTCATGAAAAAAAACTATCGTGCCGAACACGAGGACAAAAGCTATCAAGGTTGACACGTACCTATCATCCTTCCCATCCTTCACCGAAACGTCGAAAGGTCTGTACCCGAACCTCGTGATCGACGTCAACTACAGCCTCCAACGATGGGTTCGTTATCACATGATGAGCCGTTAGAGCAGCTTCGACAACCTCCGCAATCCGGGAGAAACCAAGACGCCCTTCCAGAAAGAGCTGGACAGCCGCTTCATTCGCTGCATTGAGCGCGGCAGGCGCACTCCCGCCCACTCGTCCTGCCGCGTAGGCAAGGCCTAGACAGGGAAACCGCTCTGTGTCCGGTTCATCAAAGGTAAGCGGAGGTAGCTCGGCCAGAGTTACATCCTTAACAGACGATGTCTGCATGTGCGGGTAGGTCAGCGCATACTGGATTGGCAGACGCATATCCGTTGCTCCCATCTGAGCAAGCACAGAGCCGTCAATAAAACGCACCAGTGAATGAACAACACTCTGCGGGTGAACAACAACACCAATGCCGTCGTAGGGTTGATTGAACAGCCAATGAGCCTCAATAACCTCCAACCCTTTGTTCATCAGGGTAGCTGAATCGATGGAGATCTTGCCCCCCATATTCCAATTCGGGTGAGCCATGGCTTGTTCAGCAGTCACAGTCTCTAGCGAGCCCTTGTAAGTACGAAACGGCCCTCCAGAAGCTGTGAGAATCAACTCCTTGACGTGCTCGCGGTTTCGTCCTTCCAAACACTGCCAAATAGCACTGTGTTCGGAGTCTATCGGAATGAGTTGGTCAGCATAGTCCATGACCAAGTGCCCTGCGGCCACAAGCGTCTCCTTGTTCGCGAGGGCAACCCGCTTTCCGGCTCTCAGCGCAGCCAAGGTCGGAGCTAGCCCGCACGCCCCAACAAGCGCAACGACAACCACGTCAACATCCTGATGCTGGGCCAAATCACACAGACCCTGCGATCCACTCAAGATAGTGCTTTCGGTATTGTCCTCAAGCTTCTGCACGTACTGTGTATCCTCAATAACACCAAAAGGAGCCTGCCACGCATTTAACTGCTTAATGAGGTGGTCTGCCTGTTGACGTGCGCTCAAACCTATTACTCGGAATCCCCGGAGTTCCTTTAACACCGCCAAGGTCTGGGTGCCAATGGATCCTGTCGAACCCAGGACTGCAATTCCCTGCATGCGCTGACCCCTTCCGTAATATCTATTATGGATCGTTCTCTAGCCATTGTCTACACGTGGAGCAATCAGAAAGATAGATAGTGGAGGCTGAAATACAACAAGGGCAGGACAAAAAGCAGAGAGTCAAATCGATCCAGGATGCCGCCATGGCCCGGGAGAAGCTGTCCGGAGTCTTTTAAACGGCACTCCCGCTTCAGACTTGACTCGACCAGATCGCCGATCTGCCCGCAAACGGATAGACAGGCAGCCAGCAAAAGCAGTAACAAAAGAGGTCTTCCAGACATAAGTGCAAAAACAGCTGCGCCCAAAACGGCTGCCCCAATCCCTCCTAGAGCGCCTTCGACTGTCTTCTTAGGACTAAGCCGCGGGGCAAGGGGGTGCCTGCCGAAATGGGTCCCGAAAACGAACGCTCCCGTATCTGTCAGCCAAGTCACGATCAAGGCATACAAAACCCAGGAGAATCCAAAGGTATCTCGGAGATACCAAAGAAACGGGAATAAGACCGCTACATAGACAACCACTAGGAGGTGCCCTGCCCCAACCATGGCACCTTGACCACACAGACCGGCTCTTATTAGGTAGTAAAGAATAGAAACAACCAACCACGGACCGACGAACTCGAAAGATCCCTGAGAAAGACTTAAGAAAAGATATGAGCCGACCGAGACTGATAGAAAGTCCCAGTAGATGCGCGGTCCAAGAAACTGTCGGCTCTCCCATAGCCCCAAGATCACGAGCAGTACTACCACTGCCTGCAAGTAGCCTCCACCTACGTAGAGAATGGTCAAGAATAAGGGGAGACCCACGAGCGCAGTCAGAATTCTAATCAGCACAGCGTTCTCACCCTCTATCCTCTGATATCCTCCCAAAGCGACGTTCTCGTCGCTCATATTCAGCGAAGGCCTCCAGCAGATGCTCGTCCGAAAAATCAGGCCACAAGACATCAGTAAAGTACCATTCTGCGTAAGCAGCCTGCCACAAGAGGAAATTGCTCATGCGAAACTCGCCTCCAGTTCGAATCACAAGGTCTGGATCGGCGAGATTGGAAGTGTACAGGTTATTCGCAAACAGTTCCTCGGAAAGACAGTCAGCATCGAGTTCACCATTGTGTACCCGACGCGCGAGGCGGCGGGCAGCATCCACGATTTCCCGCCGCCCGCCGTAATTGAAGGCCACATTGAGAGTCAAGCGGTTACCCCCACGTGTCTGTTCTTCGGCAGACTCCCAAAGCTCCTTGACACGCTTGGAGAAACCTTGACGGTCACCTAGCAAACATACCCTAACACCCTCCCGACAGAGTTCATCGATCTCAGTTCGAAACGTCTTTTCCATGAGATCCATAAGAAAGGAGACCTCGTCGGGTGGGCGCCCTTGATTCTCTGTACTGAACGCATACACGGTCAAGATACGCACCTGGAGATCCGCGCATTGCCGCACTATCCGTTTAAAAACCTTGACTCCTTCTCTGTGCCCAAACACTCGCGGCAGCATCCTTTTCGCGGCCCAGCGCCCATTCCCGTCCATGATGATGGCTACATGGTTCGGCACAGTAGACTGGTGCTTGGCGCTTCGTTCAAACATATGCTGCCTCCTTCAAACCAGTTGTTTCAATCGTTCTCGCGGGACCTTGGCTGCAGCCAATCCTCTCTGGCACACACGAGCTCAACCATATCCTCCATATTCCTGACAGCGACGACTCGCAGATCGCCGAGTTCATGGCCACCCGACTCAGGAGAAGCAGTCTGGATAACCCGGCAGAGCACGTCCTCGTCCCTAAGGCACGCTTGAGCATCCTCAACATGGTAACCCACGAGCAAATTCCAATCGACACTCATCAGATTTCCAGAATCTCCTCTTCTTTTGATTCTGTCAATTCATCAATCACAGCGATATATTTGTCTGTTAGTTCCTGTACTTCATCTTGAGCGCCACGGCTTTCATCTTCCGATATGTCGCCAGCCTTCTCCATTTTCCTAATCTCATCATTTAAGTCTCGGCGCACATTGCGGACCGCAACACGCTTGTCTTCTGCTTCTTTCTTGACGACTTTGACTAACTGTTTGCGCCGCTCTTCCGTCAACTGAGGGATTGCAAGACGAAGCACTGTTCCGTCATTCGTAGGCATGAGATCAATGTCTGAAGCTTGAATCGCTCGGTCGATATCCTTGATGGTGGACTTGTCATACGGCTGAATAACGATAAGGCGTGGGTCAGGCACACTGATGCTTGCCAGTTGATTGAGCGGCGTTGAAACTCCGTAATAGTCCACCGTTATGCGATCCAGCAGCCCTGTGTTCGCTCGCCCAGTTCGAATCGCGGAGAACGCCTTCTTGGTCGCCTCAATCGCTGCTTTCATCCTTTTCTCGCCCGTCTGAAGCACATCATTTGTCATCTGGTGTCCCTCCCACATAAGTCCCGATTTTCTGGCCGCAGATCGCGTTGACTATATTCCGTCGTTCACTGAAATTAAATACTATAATGGGGATTTGGTTGTCCATACACAGAGAAGTGGCCGTTGAATCCATTACACCCAAACTGCTTCTCAGCACATCAATGTAGGATAGATTCTCAAAACGAGTTGCGTCTGGATTTTCCCGGGGGTCAGAATCGTAGACACCATCCACACCGCGTTTCGCCATAAGAATGACGTCGGCCTCGATCTCTGCCGCTCGCAGAGCCGCCGTGGTATCTGTAGTGAAGTACGGATTTCCGGTCCCCGATGCAAAGATGACCACACGCCCTTTTTCCAAATGACGCAGAGCACGGCGGCGAATGTAAGGTTCAGCGATCTGCCGCATCTCAATGGCCGTCTGAACACGAGTAGAAATGCCTAGATTCTCCAATGCATCCTGTAGGGCTAATGCATTAATAACCGTAGCCAGCATGCCCATATAGTCTGCCGTAGTCCGATCCATACCTTGCGCACTTCCAACTGCACAACGCCAAAAGTTCCCGCCGCCGACAACGACGGCGACTTCCACACCCAACTGCACAACCTCGCGGATATCCTCGGCGATGACCCGAACTACATCATGGTCAATCCCTGTACTTTGTATGCCTCCCAAAGCCTCTCCACTGAGCTTAAGGACAATCCGTCTGAACTTTGGCGTGACCACCGGCCATCTCTCCTTCTCCAATATTCGTGTTTCACGTTGGAATCCCTTTCCGACAACATGGCAGGGACGGAAAAAAAGAGAACACCAAGTGTGTTCTCTTACTGCTTCATCTGGGCCATGACTTCAGCAGCGAAATCGTCTTGGCGCTTCTCTATCCCTTCGCCGCGCTCAAAGCGCGCAAATCGACGAATCGAAATATTCTCGCCGATCTTGGCAATTTTCTCCTTGAGAACTTGCTCCACCGTCTTGTCTGAATCCTTAACAAACGGCTGCTCAAGCAGACAGATCTCGCCTAGGTATTTTTCAACTCGACCATCAACGATCCGGTCAACGATTTTCTCGGGTTTGCCTTCGTTCAAAGCCGCCGCCCGATAGATATCCTTCTCCTTCTGGAGTTCGCTGGCCGACACCTCGTCGCGAGATACATACTGCGGATTGGAGGCTGCGATATGCATACACACATCCTTGGCAAACTCCTTAAATTCATCCGTCTTAGCCACAAAATCAGTCTCACAGTTCACTTCTGCCAGAACACCAATACGTCCACCCATATGAATATAGGACTCAACGACGCCTTCAGCTGCCACACGCCCGGCCTTTTTCGCAGCTGCAGCCAAACCCTTCTCCCGCAAAAACGAAACAGCCTTCTCCATATCCCCATCGGTCTCGGTCAGTGCCTTCTTACAGTCCATCATCCCAGCACCTGTCTTCTCGCGCAACTCCTTAACGAGTGCAGCGGAAATCGCAGCCATAGTACCCCTCCTGTTGTCTCTTATCCCAAAACAGAGCAAAAGAACTCCGCGCTTTTTGACCTTCCAGGAAACACCTGGTTCCCTAGGACGGCGTTGATTTTCTCCGATTTCTTACAGACGAGGGCATCACAGCACCTCGTTTGCCTGGCATTTAAGGTAAACGAGGTGAACCGGCACTCGCCAAAATCGAGAAAACCAACAGCCTTCTCAGGTGCTCCGGTGTACCCTCCTCACTGAAAACAAGGGGGCACCTCCTTGGCAAGCTCCGCGCAAAGGAAATCACAGCACCATTAACTCTACATCAAAAAAGAGGAGGAGAGAAAGAACTCTACCCCCCTCTCTCATACGCTATGCCTCAACAGTTTCCTCAACAGAGGCTTTAGCTTCCAATGCTTCCTGCTCAGCTTTCTTCTGCTCAGCATCGGCCAACCCTTCCTTGGCTTCGATCACAGCGTTTGCCATGGTCGACGTCAGCAGACGAACGGCACGAATGGCATCGTCATTGCCCGGGATAATGTAATCGATCTCATCCGGGTCACAGTTTGTGTCGACAATAGCCACTATGGGGATTCCCAACTTGCGTGCTTCGGCCACAGCGATGCGCTCTTTCCTAGGATCCACGACAAACACCGCCCCTGGGGGCTTTTTCATGTCACGAATACCTCCAAGAAACCGAACCAGTTTGGAGCGCTCTTTCTCAAGCTGCTGAACTTCCTTCTTCGGAAGAACCTCGTACGATCCATCCTCCTGCATGCGTTCGATCTGCTGCAATCGACCAATGCGAGCGTTAATCGTCTTGAAGTTGGTCAGCATACCACCAAGCCAACGCTGGTTTACGAAAAACATCCCACACCGCGTGGCCTCGTCTTCAATGGTTTCTTGGGCCTGTTTTTTGGTACCCACAAATAGAACCGATTGACCATTAGCCACGACATCTCGGACAAAGCGATACGCTTCATCCACCTTACGTACAGTTTTCTGCAAATCAATAATGTAAATCCCGTTTCGTTCAGTGAAGATATACTCAGCCATCTTTGGATTCCACCGGCGCGTCTGATGTCCAAAATGCACACCAGATTCCAGCAGCTGTTTCATGGAAAT
>SLOG01000410.1 GCA_007132635.1 Limnochordia bacterium | reverse complement strand
TTTCTGTAGCCTATTGGCACTCCTTTACCGGTACTGGCACCGATCCTTTTGGAACGGGTACCATTGTCCGCGACTGGGATGCTGTCTCGGATCCCATGGCTGGGGCCGAGGCTCGAGCGCGAGCATCCTTTGAGTTCATGGCGAAATTAGGTGCGCCGTATTTCTGTTTCCATGATCGTGACGTTGCGCCGGAAGGCGGCAGTCTGGCAGAAACAAACAAACGGTTGGATGCCATCGCTGATTTGATGGAGAGTTTGATGGCAGAGACAGGTGTGAAGCTTCTTTGGGGCACGGCAAATATGTTTTACAATCCGCGGTTTGTTCACGGGGCCGCGACGACGTGTAATGTCGACGTGTTTGCGTACGCTGGCGCGCAGGTGAAGAAGGCGCTGGAGGTTACGCAGCGGTTGGGCGGAGAGAACTATGTGTTTTGGGGCGGCCGTGAGGGTTATGAAACACTTTTGAATACCGATATGGCCCTGGAACAGGATAACCTCGCGCGTTTTCTCCAAATGGCCGTGAACTATGCTAAAGAGATTGGGTTTACAGGCCAGTTTCTTATCGAACCAAAACCAAAAGAGCCAACGAAGCATCAATATGACTTTGATGCAGCTAGTGTTCTCGCTTTCCTCCGCAGATATGGCTTGGACCAGTACTTCAAGCTCAACATCGAGGCCAACCATGCTACGTTAGCCGGACATACGTTTCAGCACGAGCTTCAACTGGCTCGGATCAACGACTGTTTGGGAAGCGTCGATGCAAATCAGGGTGATCTGCTTCTGGGTTGGGACACAGATCAATTTCCCACGGATATCTATGTCACAACGCTGGCCATGTACGAGATACTGAAAAGCGGTGGTCTCCCCCCGGGCGGTCTTAATTTCGATGCGAAAGTCCGGCGGCCGTCCTTTGAGGCGGAGGATCTCTTCCTCTCGCATATAGCAGGGATGGACGCATTTGCCCGCGGGCTAAAGGTTGCGTACGCACTCCTTGAGGACAAGGCCCTCGAGGGCTTTATTGGCAAGCGGTATGCGAGCTTCACCACGGGTATTGGGCGTGATATCGTGGATGGCAAGGTGGGACTCAAAGAGCTTGAGGCCTATGCTCTGCAGAATGACAGTATCCGCAACACGTCTGGCCGGCAGGAATGGTTGGAGTCAGTGGTCAATCAATATATCCTTGAGGTCTAGAAGGCTGTTGATCTTCTCGATTTTGACGAGTGCCGGTTCACCTTGTTTACCTTTAATGCCAGGTAAACAAGGTGCTGTGATGCCCTCGTCCGTAAGAAAGCTGGGAGAATCAACGCCTTCCTAGTCAAGGTGCCTGAGACCATCACTGGCATTGTTCGGTGATGGTCTTTTCTGCGCCAAACAGAACTTGCGTCATGAAGGAGAGGTGAGACTGTGGCAGAAAAAGTCAAACGGTTGGGGATCATGGGGGGCACCTTTGATCCTATCCACTACGGCCATCTGGTGACAGCCGAAGCAGCCCGCGGTGTGTATGCATTGGACCAGGTCCTCTTTATCCCTTCCGGAGTGCCGCCGCACAAGGACGCGGCGTCCATCACTGATGCTGAGCATCGATACACGATGACGGTGTTGGCGACTTTGACCAATCCGCATTTTGAAGCTTCGCGGGTTGACATCGACCGGACAGGTACAACGTATACGATTGATACACTAAAGAGCCTTAACGAAGAGTTTGGGGAGACCGTGAGTTTGTATTTCATAACTGGTGCAGATGCGATTATGGAGATTGTCAGCTGGAAAGAACCGCAGGCTTTGCTGGACTTAGCGGAGTTCATCGCGGCGACTCGGCCCGGTTTTGCTCTGGAGGACCATGCCGCTTGGATCGATGAATGGTTTGCCCACCACGGAAAGAGCCTTAACGTGCTTCAGGTACCAGCGATGGCGATCTCCTCTACAGATATCCGCCGGCGTGTCACTGAAGGCAGTTCTGTACGCTACTTGGTGCCGGAAACGGTAGAGTTTTATATTCGCAAGAACCGGCTGTATCGAAGCAACCACCGGAATTCCTAGGAGGGCGGCGAATACGTGTTGAGCAGTACTCTTGCGGACATCCGTCATTGGGCTAGGGCGCGGCTTTCTCAACGACGACTGCGGCACACAGAAGGAGTCGCGGCAGTTTGCTGCGAGTTAGCTGGGCGTTATGGAGCCGATGTTGCTGAAGCAGAAGCTGTAGCTTGGCTCCACGACAGCCTGCGGGATTTAAGCGATGCGGCGTTGTTGAAAACTGCCAGTGAGTTTGGTATATTTATAGACGACATCAGTAGAGTTAGACCTATGCTGCTGCATGGTCCTGTCGCTGCAGCAGCTGCGAGCCGTGATTTGGACTTACCAGGGCACATGCGGCGGGCTGTCGCGTGGCACACGACTGGCTGTCGAACCATGGATGTCTTAGCAAAGTGTTTGTTTGTTGCTGATGCAGTGGAACCAGGTCGTGGATATATGGGTGTCGAGGGGCTTCGTACGGCAGCCTATTCGGATTTGGAGACGGCTGTTCTAGCCGTACTAGATCAGAGCATAAGGTTTGTGGTGGCGAGGGGAGAGCTACTGCACTGCCGCACTGTTGAAGCGCGAAACGCGCTTCTGTTGAGATGAGGCTGACTGCTGATACGCTGCATTGGCCTTTGTCGTCAAAAGGAAGGTGAGCAAATGCATCTTTCTCCCGAAGAGGTTGAGGAGCGAAAGAGTGCGTTGGAACAACGGCGCAGGGAAAAAGAACAGCTTCGACGCCGTCGAGTGGTTTCGTATGGCATCGTCTTAATTGTTGGACTCATCTTAATGGTAGTGTCTGGATACGTGAGTTACCAGCGAGGCATGCGCGGTTCGAATGCGCACTCGGATAGGCCTTCCAGTCAAGCTGCGGCGGCGCACCAGCAAGTTAATGTCCTTTTTATGGGTACTGATGAGAAAATCGATTCGGCAGCTCGCACAGATACTTTGATATTGGCTTCCATTGATACGAGTACGGGACACATCGGCCTTTTGTCGATTCCGCGGGATACCCGCGTGTATTTGGCAGAGCGAAACCGCTGGACCCGAGTGAATTCGGCGTATGTTTTCGGCGGGCCGCCACTGGCCATGAGGGCAGTGGCCGATTTAGTCGGGATTCCGGTGGAGTTCTTTGTGAAGACAGACTTTGATGGTTTTCGCCGGATCGTTGACATCCTTGGCGGGGTCGAATTGACCGTCGAGCGAGAGATGAACTATGTCGATAACGCTCAGGACCTGAGAATTCATCTCCTTCCCGGCCACCAGGTTTTGGATGGCGACAAGGCTCTGCAGTATGTACGGTACCGAGACCGTCTAGGTGATGTCTCCTTAGTGGATCCCGCGTTCCAAACCTATGATGGCCGAGTGGAGAGGCAGCGGCGTTTTCTCGAAGCGTTGGCTCGAGAGGTCTTCCAAGCTAGTGTGCTCCCAAAGCTTCCTCAGTTAATCCCCGAGATGTGGAACATGGTCGAGACCAACTTGCCGCTCGAACGAATGATCCGCATCGGCCTTGCTGCAGGGCGGTTTTCTGCGGACCGTATTGTATCCGGTGTGCTTCCGGGGGACGCTGGACAAATCAACAATGCGGCCTATTGGATTCCTGATCAAGAGCGGATACCTCAGGTTGTCAGCACAGTGTTGGGCGGCCGGCCGGTACCGATCCGTGTAGAGGTCTTAAACGGTAGTGGACAGTCCGGAGTAGCCCGGCAGGCGGCGCAGTTAATCGAAGATGAAAATGTAGACATTCTGCGGCTCGGAAATGCAGATCGCTTTGATTATGATCGGAGTAGAATCGTGGTGTACCGCCAAGAGTTAGAGGAACGTGTACACGGCCTGGCAAACTTGCTGGGCGCTGAAGTGCAAGTAGAGGCGAACAACCGTGCACGCGTGGACGCTACGATTATAATGGGACGCAATTTCCCTTAAACGGTGCTCTGTAGATATGGGAAGGGAATACACGAGGAGTGAAGGATTTGACAGAAATCGCTGGTGTGCGAGCCGCCCAATTGGCAGCTCAGGCCATGCAGGACAAGAAAGCGGATAACGTTATCATTTTGGATATGCGAGGGGTTATCGTCGATGCCGATTATTTTGTGATCGGCAGCTGCCCGACTTTGACGCAATCTCGCTCCGTGACGCAGTCTGTCCTAGAAAGCCTAGGAACAGCCGGAGTTGCGTTGCGGAGTCAGGAAGGGCGCCGGGATAACAAGTGGATTCTGCTGGACTATGGAGACGTCATTGTCCATGTGTTCCTAACAGAAGAGCGGGAATTCTATAACCTAGAGAAACTCTGGGCCGATGCCAAACGTGTCCCTTCGGACGGAGAAATTGACTAAGGGAGGCACGGTTAACGAGATGACCAACCAGGGTGAAGAGAAGAACCCAGCCTACGAAGCTTTAGGCCGTTTTTATGATCAGTTGATTAATCAAGACTATGACTACTGGTTGGCTTATTTGCGGCAGCTCTTCGATGAGTTTGGAGTTAAGCCTAGGCAAATTCTGGACATTGGATGTGGTACCGGCAATATCACGATCCCTTTAGTGGGTTTGGGGTATGTTGTGGTTGGTGTTGATCCATCCCCTTCGATGCTGGCGGCAGCTAGGGCGAAGGCGGCAGCGGTAGGCTTGAGCATTGATTTTCTCGAGCAGCGTGTACAGGAGCTGACTGTCGACCAGATGTTTGACGCGGCCATCAGCACTTGTGACAGCTTGAATTATGTTTTGGAAGAGAACGTCATGGTGGAAGCATTCGCGCGGATTCATCGGCATGTACGACCCGGTGGTCTGTTTTTGTTTGATCTGAATTCCGAACTCAAACTCTCTGCCGTGTACGGAGGCAACGCGTTTGCAGAATTATATGATGAGTTTGCCTATTTTTGGGAGAACGAGTACACTCCAGCTGACGGCATCTGTGAGATGGACTTGACGTTTTTTGTTCAAGAGCCGTCGGGGCAATACCGACGCGTCCGCGAAGTACATCATCAGCGGTATTGGCCGTGTACTTTGGTAGAGAAAATGCTGCATGACACAGGCTGGTCTGTCGTAGGTCGGTATGACTTCGGGACGCAGTGTTCGCCACATGCAGAGAGCCAACGCTGGCAGTTCGCCGCGCGCCGGCTGTAACATTCTCTCGTGCCGGCTATCATTCTCCAGCCAGCTCGATTAATAGGAAGGAGTTGTTTTTCCTTGGTTGCGGCAGGGAATTACTCCCTTTTGTTGAATAGTAGGGAGACGTTGGTGAGCTTGATGATAGGCTTTCTCCTGCTTGTGAATGAACGCTTTATCAGAAGCCTTTAGGAAAGGGGTCTAGTGCCTTGGCCGTGAAAACATTCCCGCGAGGCGGTGGGACTATACCGCACCGCAAAGAAGCGACCGAAAATAAAGCTATTGTTGTTATGCCGGCTCCCAAGGAGGTAGTGATTCCTCTACAGCAGCACTTGGGGGCTCCTTGTGATGCGCTCGTTGAGGTTGGTGAATCGGTTAAGCTAGGGCAGAAAATTGGTTCGGGCAGTCATGTGATCTCGGCAGCTGTGCATGCTAGTGTGTCGGGGCGGGTAAAAGCCCTAGCCAAGAGGATGCTGGTTGACGGTCGGGAAATCCAATGCGTAATAATCGAGAATGACGGTCGGGATGAACAAGTCGCTGGCAAGCAGAACGAGACGCTGGATGGTTTGTCTCCGGAACGGATTCGCACCATTGTTAAGGAAGCCGGAATTGTCGGCATGGGTGGAGCTGGGTTTCCAACCCATGTAAAGTTGGATGTTCCGAAGCCGGTGGACACAGTGATTATTAACGGTGCAGAGTGCGAACCTTACCTCACTTGCGATCACCGCTTGCTGGTAGAGAAGAGTAAGGATGTCCTTTTCGGCTTGCGGGCTGTAATGAAAGCTGCGAAAGCAGAAAACGGTATTTTAGGTATTGAGGTCAACAAACCAGACGCCCTCGAAGCCATGTCCGAACTGGTTAAGGATGACACAAACATATCGGTCGTTCCTCTCCAAGTGCGGTATCCTCAAGGAGGGGAGAAACAGCTGATCAAGGCTGTAACGGGTCGAGAGGTGCCATCGGGAGCCCTTCCTTTCGAAGTAAAGTGTTTGGTCAGCAATGTTCACACCGTTACGGCTATTGCCGATGCCCTTCAAAAGGGAATGAATTTGTACCAGCGTGTGGTCACCGTGACGGGCAAGCACATTCACGATCCTCGTAATGTTATGGTGCGCCTCGGCACGCCTGTCCGTGCCGTCATTGAGTTCTGCGGCGGCATGGCCGGGAATCCGGAGGCAGTCGTTGCTGGTGGGCCCATGACGGGCTGTCGCATTGCGTCATTGGATGCGCCAGTTGTCAAGACTCTCGCAGGCATTCTTTTGCTCGGTAAGGATGAGGTGTCGCCTCCACTCAACGAACCCTGTATTCGCTGTGGTCGCTGTGTTGATGCTTGTCCCATGGGGTTAACCCCTAGTATGCTGGGTTTCTACTCTGAACAAGGTATGATCGACGGGGCAGAAGCCCTTCACGCAATGGACTGCATCGAGTGTGGATTGTGTGCCTTTGTGTGTCCTTCGGGCAGAGAGCTGTCGGATTGGATCAAGCAGGGAAAACAAGCGATAACAAAACGGAATTCCAATAAATAGTTCGGGAGGTGACCCTATGCCGTTTCTAAGGAGTCAAGTGTCAATTCGGAGCACGATGATAGATGTGTTGATTGCATTGGTGCCGGCGCTGCTAGCCGGTATGATGTTTTTCGGCCTTAGAGCTTTGGTTGTTGTGCTGCTGGCGACAGTCTCAGCAGTGGTCTGTGAGGGCCTTCTTCTTCGCCGTTTTAAGTCGTTGGAACACTTTTTCGGAGATGGAACCGCCGCTGTTACCGGTATGATTCTGGGCTTGATCTTGCCGAGTACAGCGGCTTGGTGGGTACCCGTTGTCGGTTCAATCTTTGCCACTACCATCGTTAAACTGGCCTTCGGAGGTGTTGGCTATAACATTTTCAACCCGGCCCTGGCAGCAAGGGCTTTTTTGGCAGTAGCGTTTACCGCATCAGTGGTACACTACGTAACTCCGTTTGATGCTGTCACCACGGCGACTCCGCTTCTGACATTTCTCGGATTTGACTGGTCGCTGGTCTGGGGGAATGTCCCTGGGAGCATTGGTGAGACATCGGCGGTTGCTATACTTATTGGCGCCGTGTACTTGTACTATAAGGGTCACATTGATTGGCGCATTCCAGGCGGTTACGTGGGATCAGCTTTTCTGATAGCCGTGCTATGGGGTATCGACCCGTGGCTGACGATTTTTGGCGGCGGCCTGCTGTTCGCTGCTGTGTTTATGGCTACAGATATGGTGACATCTCCTGTTACTCCTTGGGGCCGGCTGGTTTTCGGTGTCGGCTGCGGCATTTTGACTGTGTTTATCCGCCAGTATACGTCCTATCCTGAGGGCGTGACTTTCGCCATCCTTCTGATGAATGCTGTAGTGCCGCTATTGGACCGGTTCACGATCCCCGTGAGGTTCGGTGTAGGGCAGACTCGCGAGCAGCGGCAGCTGGCGGCGCTGACGATAGCATTGGTGATTGTGGCTGCATTTGGCGCGTTTGCGGCTATTGGATTTTTGACCCCGGAGAAGCAGCCCGTTGTGATCGGGGGGGCCTAC
>SLOG01000419.1 GCA_007132635.1 Limnochordia bacterium | reverse complement strand
CTTCCCTTCGGGTATGAGCTCTAGCCGCTTTCGGGTTTTGGTGCATCACGAGACTTTTCGGCAGGAATTCCAGTTCCTTTGCGGAAAGAACATTGTCAAAGGAGTGGGCGCTGATGAAGGAAAAAACGTATCAAGCAATCAACCAACGCATCGAATCAGGCGAGGCTTTAGTCTTGACCGCTGAGGAGATGTTCGACTACGTCGATAAGCATGGCGAAGACCATGCCTACGAGACGGTGGATGTTGTCACGACAGGTACATTTGGAGCCATGTGTTCGTCTGGAGCGTTTTTAAACTTCGGGCACTCGGACCCGCCGATTCGGATGGGACGCGTCTGGTTGAATGATGTATTGGCCTATGCCGGCATCGCTGCTGTTGATGTCTATATTGGCGCGACGGAAGTCTCGGAAACCCAAGGGCTGACTTACGGGGGTGCCCATGTCATCGAAGACCTGCTGCGAGGCAAACCGATTCATCTGCGGGCGACGGGGCCGGGCACGGACTGTTACCCTTCCCGCGGAGTGGACACGTATGTCACTCTGTCGGATCTCAATCAGGCTTACATGTTTAACCCGCGCAATGCCTATCAGAATTACAGCGTCGCGATCAACTCCTCGAATGAGACGATCCACACGTATATGGGGACGCTGCTGCCGCGCTTTTCCAATGCTACGTACAGCAGCGCCGGGCAGTTGAGTCCACTGCTGAATGATCCCTATTATGAGACCATCGGTGTTGGCACGCGCATCTTCCTTGGTGGCGGTGTTGGGTATGTGGCGTGGGAAGGGACACAGCATAACCCCAGTGTGGACCGTAACGAGCATGGCATTCCTACAGCAAACGCGGGTACAATAGCTGTGATTGGTGACCTTAAGAGCATGGATGCGAAGTACGTGCGAGCAGCTAGCATACAGAACTATGGTACCAGCTTATACGTTGGTATTGGCGTGCCGATCCCCATTGTCAGCCGTGACTTAGTGCGGCGCACGGCAATTCGCGATCGAGACATTATCGCTCCCGTATTGGATTACAGCATTGGCCAACGAAGTCGGCCGACCTTAGCGAAAGTCAGCTATGAGGAACTCCGGTCGGGTCAGATTACGTTGGATAATGGCAAGATGGTGGCGACGGCGCCGCTTTCGAGCTACCAGCGAGCGCGCGAAATCGCTGAGGAACTTAAGCAGTGGATTGCTGCTGGAGATTTCCAGATAACCTCACCAGTCCATCCTCTGCCAGACAACAAAGGTGTACGGCCGCTAACGATCAGAAAGGAAGGTGCAGCCATTGTATAAGTGCCGAGTGCTGTTGACCTTTCACGCCGGGACAGTCAATCTCCCCCTGACCTACAATTTGATCAAGCGCTTCGATATTGTTGTGAATATTCTCCAAGCCAAGGTGTATCCTGATGAAGAAGGTCAGCTAATCGTCGAAATGCAGAATGAACAGTCCGAGCATATACAGGAGGGAATCCGGTACCTGGAGAGCGAGGGCGTTACTGTTCAGCGGTTGGATGAAGCCCTGCGTTTTGACAGTGATTTGTGTTTTCACTGCGGCGCCTGTACCGGTGTCTGTAAGGGTGGAGCTCTGACCATGGCACCGGACACGTGGGAGCTAGTGGTTGCTCAAGAGAAGTGCCTCTTCTGCGGACTCTGCATCGATGTGTGTCCGGTGAAAGCGCTGTCGCTGGAAGGTAGGTAGAGGTCCAAAAATGGTTTATGAACCTAGGTTTTACCGACAGTGGGGTGGCGATTCCCTTGAGGCCTTTACCGTAGCTTACCGAGATACGGATCTCTACGTTCGTGCAAGACGCCGCCTGCCGGATATCTGTCTCTCCGTGATCCAAAAGCTGCGTGGGGAGTTGGAGGCATACGGTGAACGGCAGCCAGAGTTTCTGCGGAGTCTGCTGCCGATTCCTGTTCCTTCGGCTTCACTTGCGCCCGAGAGCGTTCGGGCCATGTGCAGAGCGGCAGAGAAGACCGGCGTTGGCCCCATGGCGTCTGTAGCCGGCCTGTTTGCTGAGCGAGTGGGACAGACCTTGCTGAAGCATGTTGATGAGGTCATTGTCGAGAACGGCGGAGACATCTATCTATGCTTGGATAACGATGGCGTCATCGGTGTCTTCGCCGGAAAGAATTCGCCCTTTTCTGGCAAAATCGGCCTGCGGATTCGAGCAGCTAGTACGCCTTTGGGTGTATGTACCTCGGCCGGGAGTGTAGGGCCGTCCCGCAGTTTTGGGCAGGCAGACGCAGTCACGGTCATCGGCGCCTCCGCGGTGCTGGCTGATGCAGCGGCGACAGCGATCGGCAATCGAATCCAGCGAGTCGAAGATATCGAACCTGCTTTGGCATGGGCGCAGCAGATCGCTGGAGTTCAAGGGCTCTTGGTACTGATGGATGACCGAATCGGTTTGTGGGGTGATATGGATTTGGTAAGGACTAACGCTGTTCCTTAAGGAGGGATGCCTGGATGGAGCGAGCGTCCGAGAAGGCTGGTATGACCCCCGGAAGTCTCCTGTTTGTGGGGGAGAAACGGTTGGATGAGGCGGTTGTTCGCCGGATTACGTACACAAGCGATTGGGTGAGGGAGTTTGAATTTAGCGCGGCCAATGACGCGTTCCCGTTTGAGAGCGCGCCAGCCATCACGTGGCTCGACGTCATCGGGCTGCATGAGACGCCAAATATTGAGGCTGTTGGCAGTGCTCTCGGCATTCACCCGCTGGTTCTTGAAGACATTCTTCACACCAGTCAGCGGCCCAAAGTCGACGACTATGGCGACTATCTTTACGTGGTGCTCAAGGGTTTGACCTTTGACAGTGAGGCGCACGAGTTTGGCTCGCAGCAGCTGAGTCTCATCATTGGGTGGGGTTTTGTAGTTTCGTTTCGTGAAGGAGATAATGGAGCTTTTCTTCCCCTTCTAGAACGCCTGCGGGCGGGAAGAGGCAGAATTCGCACCTACGGTTCGGATTATCTCGGATATGCACTGCTTGATGTCGTTATCGACAGTTATTTCCACGTTTTGGAACAAATGGGGGAAGTGCTTGAGGACTGTGAAGAGGCACTGGTGGGCCATCCAGACCGGGACGTCCTCGAACAGGTTTACAGGCTGCAGCGCGACGCCGTTTCCCTGCGGCGCCACGTTTGGCCTTTGCGGGAGGCGGTCGCTGGTCTTCAGCGAGCGGAGTCTGGCGTATTAAGTGGTGACGTCCAGGTTTTTATTCGGGACTTATATGATCATACGCTCAGGATTTTTGACACCATTGAGACTTATCGAGAAATGACCGCGCTGCTGCTTGAACTGTATCTGTCGAGTTCGAATAACCGCATGACGGAAGTGATGAAAACACTGACGATCATTGCCACCATTTTTATCCCACTCACGTTTATCGTCGGAGTGTACGGAATGAATTTCGCAAACATGCCAGAGCTTCATTGGGACTGGGGCTATTTTGGCGTGCTCGGTCTCATGCTGGGCATAGCTTTCTGTATGCTCTGGTATTTTCGGCGAAAGCACTGGTTGTGACTTTGTTGTGGGGCAGTTCCACTCTGAAAAGGATTGGGGTGATCGTTTGCGGAAACCGATCAAATTCGGATACATAACAGTAGGGGAGCATGGTCTTCTTGGTATTGAGACAGACGCAGAGCGGGTCTCCATGGGTGAACTAGTCTACCGCGTGAATGGAAATCGCTGTGGAGACTTCGAGGTGGAGGCTGTTGACGAACGTGCTTGCCTCATTCCAGGTATTTATAAGGGACGGAATTAGCCAATACGGCTGTGATTCACCCCACCACAGCCATGGGACTCGGGCCAACACAACCCAGGAACGGTCTCAGTGCCATGCTTTCGAAATGAGCCGCCAGATGATTCGAATCGCGCATCCAGTAAGCCGACGCTGTCCCGGGGTGATCGTTGATTTCGATGTGACCGAGAAGGCAGTTGATTTTCTCGATTTTGACGAGTGCCAGTTCACGCCGTTTACCTAAAATGCCAGGTAAACGGCGTGGCGTGATGCCCTCGTCCGTAGTAAAACGGAGAAGATCAACGCCTTCCGAGGCTGGTCAGTTTTTGGCTTGGGCTTTCTGGCAGCGGGCAAGTTTTCTCTTATCAATAGCGGACCGTATTTCCACACCTTCGATATACCGCCGACGACAACAATTGACCCGGAGACCATCAACGTGTTCTTCTACCCGGGCGCGGCTCGGCCGCGAGTGTGTCGTCAAGGAATACGATTTGACTGGCTGATTCCATACACTGCCGAGGTCAAATCATCCTAAACTTTTAGCAGGGATTTTTATGTTAAGCTAGAATTATATGAGTAAAATTCCCTGTTTAGTTATTTGTCTTTCGTAAACCCAGCATTGGGCGGAGCAGGGAATGCATAGAATTTTCGGAGGGGGGGATTTAGTAGGGCTCTGGTAAGCGTAGTCATCCAATGAAAAGGAGGAACAGACAAAATGATGCGAACCAGTTTGCTGTTTTTGACCATGGTACTGCTGCTCACTGTCTCTCTTTCTGTTTCGGCAGCAGGGACGCTCGGGGAGATCCCATTTCTGCAGTCCCTGGTAGATTCCGGTGAACTCCCGCCAATGGCCGAGCGGCTTCCGCAAGAACCCCTGGTTGTCGAACCAGTGGAATCGGTTGGCCGCTACGGAGGTACATTCAGGACAGTCACCCCAAACATCAACAGCTTTGGTGACGACCACCTTCTCCAGGAGTTCGCGACGGCATGGGTCACGCCAAATCGTCATGACCAAAGTCTCGAGCCACATTTTGCCAAGAGTGTAGTACCGTCTGAAGATAAGACAACTTGGATCGTCACGTTTCGTGAGGGTGTAAAATGGTCAGACGGGCATCCTTTCTCGGCAGACGACATTATGTTCTGGTATGAGGACATTCTGCGCAACGAGGACTTGACTGCTAACATCGGTAATCCTTGGCGCGTCGACGGGGAAGTCGTTCAGGTCACAAAGATTGACGACTTGACGGTTCAATTCCAGTGGCATCTGCCTCAGCCTTACTTTATCAACCGTTTGGTTCACGCTTCGCCCTATCTAACAAATCCAAAACACTATCTCTCGCAATTCCACCCCCGTTATGTCGAGGAAGATGATTTGATGGCCATGGTGGAGGCCGAGGGATTTGAGCGTTGGGATCAGTTGTTCGCTTACAAGAACAGCCGCTGGATGGCGACAGCACTAAATCCAGAGCTTCCGGTCTTGACGGGGTATCACTTGGCCCTTTTGGCTGGGGATCGCCGTGTGTACGAGCGCAATCCCTATTACTGGAAAGTTGATGTGGAGGGGAATCAGCTTCCTTACGTGGACCGTATTGATGGGCAGCTGATAAGCGACACCGAGGTGGCACAGGGCATGGTCATGGGCGGCGCCGTTGATTTTATCGGTATGGCAGCCGATATCCGAAACTACCCCATGTACCGTCAGTATGAAGAAGAAGGCAATTACCAGACTCTGCTTTGGACAAGCGGGTACAGTAGTGAGGCCGTGTACTTCTTCAACCTGAATCATCGAGAACCGGCCATGCGCGAGATATTCCAGGATGTACGTTTTCGACGAGCTATGTCTATGGCTATTGACAGGCAAGAGATTAACGAGACCATTTATCACGGTCAGGCTGTACCAATCCAGCATACCGTATTGGATAGCAGCATGTTCTATGAGCCTGAATTTGCTTCCGCTTACATGGACTATGATCCCGATGCAGCGAACGCCCTGTTGGATGAGATGGGGTTGGATCAGCGAGATGGCTCAGGATGGAGGCTGCGTCCCGACGGCGAACGTTTGACTTTCACCATCGAATATGTGGATTTCGAGACGCCAAAGACGCCTAACGTTGAACTCGTGGCCCAACAGTGGCAGGAGGTCGGCGTCGATGTGCGCTATCGGGAAATCTCTGGTGAGCTGCAAGGACAGCGAGCGCCGGGTAATTTGATGGATGCAACGTTCTGGCATAATGGGTCGGCGACTGACGTCAACTTCCCGACAGACCCGCGCCACGTGGTACCTACGCATCCTCGCTGGGAAGAGACTACGTGGGGTGAGTGGGCTCGCTGGTTTAACACCGACGGAGAAGAAGGCGAAGAACCACCAGAACAGATTAAAGAATTACGCGGTTGGTGGGACCAACTTCAGGTCGAACCCAGCGAAGAACGCCGTGTTGAACTTGGTAAGAACATCCTTGCTCTCCAGGCTGATCAAATCTGGGCTATTGGTACCATCGGTAAGGCGCCTCAACCCATAATCCTTAATCGCGATATTCGTAATTTCCGAGAGAATGGACTCTGGGCATGGGGTGTCCTCTGGAATGCCAGCCACCATCCCGAACAACTGTATTTCGATCGTTAAGACAGGCGTTTGTGTACGGTGTGTGCTGAGAGATGCTCTCAGCACACACCCGCCAAAAACCGTGGTAAAGGAGGGATAGCATGTTAGCTTACATTATTCGGCGGATTCTTATCATGATACCCACGTTGGCGGTTATCTCTGTCATTTCCTTTGCAGTCATTGATTTGCCGCCTGGTGATTTCTTGACATCGTATATTGTACAGCTTGAGTCACAAGGTGCTCGGGTGACCGAGGAGCAGGTGGAGTCGCTGAAAAGAAGGTATGCCCTAGACCAACCGCTTCCCATGCGGTACGTCAATTGGATATACCGGATTATCCGGTTTCAGGATTTCGGTCAGTCATGGAACTGGAATCGTCCCGTAGCAGGACTGCTGGCGGAACGCATGCCGTTTACGGTGGCGATTTCGTTGGCGACGCTTTTTCTAACCTATGTCGTGGCCATTCCCGTTGGGATTTTCTCGGCCGTGAGGCAGTATTCGTGGGCAGACTATGTATTCACGACCTTAGGGTTTCTTGGGCTGGCAATTCCAAATTTTCTGTTAGCCCTGGTGCTCATGTTTATTTTCTATCGGTATTTCGGCGTAAGTATTGGCGGCCTATTCTCCCCGGAATTTCGCGATGCGCCCTGGTCATTGGCTAGAGCGTGGGATATGCTGAATCATCTCTGGGTTCCCATGATCGTTATCGGGACAGCGGGCACGGCCGGACTGATTCGTACAATGCGAGCTGTCATGCTGGATGAACTCAGCAAGGATTATGTGCAGACGGCTCGAGCTAAGGGATTGAGCGAGTTCGTCGTCATCGTCAAGCACGCCTCGCGTGTTGCTGTGAACCCGATCATCAGTGTGGTTGGCTGGACTCTGCCGTTAATCATCTCGGGTGAAGCCATCGTTGCTATTGTTCTGAACCTGCCGACGACAGGTCCCCTTTTACTGCAGGCTCTGTTAACGCAGGACATGTACTTGGCGGGAAGCTTCATCTTCCTGTTGAGTTCGCTTACCGTAATCGGGACGCTTCTGTCGGACATCCTGCTCGCTTGGATCGATCCCCGGATTCGCTATGATAAGGAGGTGTAGCCTGTGTCTGTGAGAACTCCCGAACCGTTCGAGGCTGTGGAAGACTCTTTTGACGTCAGCTGGGAGGATGTAGGGGCCCAATCCCTCTCCCAAGGGCAGCTGATGATTCGTCGGTTTCGCCGGCACAGATTGGCCATGGCTGGTTTGGCCGTTATGTTGGCCTTTTATGTTGTGGCGATTATGGGGGGGTTTTTCGCCACCAGTTCGCCAACACAGCGCAACTCCCGCTTCAT
>SLOG01000114.1 GCA_007132635.1 Limnochordia bacterium | reverse complement strand
CATTCCAATGATACTTCGTGTCCGAGTTTAGCTCTTTTCCTGTCTATGTTAGCTATCTCTTCTTCATCAGTCTCTGAAAAACCCCTTGCCCCGCACTCGGTGTGAGAGTGCACAATAGCTCGCCTTGAGCTATGAGCCCAATCCGAACGAAACACCGCGACCCTATCGGAAAACCCACTTGTCCTAGGCGAGGAAACCCTGGAACGACCTCTATCTTCTGATATCGTCGCTACATATTCGTGAGTTGATTGACGAGATGCCCGATAAAGCTCATACGCTGTACCTTTGATTGCTCTCTGATAATGATCCTCCCCCCTATAGTATTTTAGCCCTGGCCTGACACGCACTAACCCTAATGGATCAATAAAGATGATCGGATTGTTCCAAACATATGCATACAAGTTCGGCCCGTCAACATACCCCAAGGGATCAACCTGGAGAAACCTTCCCACCTCACTGGAATACATCCTCGCCCGGTAGTAGTAGAGCCCCGACTCGGAGTCATACCTTCTCCCGGTGAAGAAATACGGGTTCCCGACCGCGGAGCCGGTGAGCTGGGTCCAGCTATCGTCGTGGATCTTGAGCCTGCCGTAGGGGGAGTACCGGTAGCGCTCGACGACGTTGCCCTCGGCGTCAGTAAGCTCGGTGACCGAGCCGAGGCCGTCGCGCTGGTAGAAATACGTCTGGCCGCTTGAAACATCGTGGACCGAGACCGGCTCGTCGATCCCGGGGCCGTAGACAAACCTCCGCTCCGGCTCGAAGTCCTCGTTTCTTTCCTCGATGACCTGGGGACCATCGTAGAGGTAGTTGACCACCTTAAACTCCGGGATGTGGACGAACTTCTTCGCCCTTCTCCCGAAGGGATCGTAGCGGTACTCGGCGACCAGCTCGTTGTCCGACTTCCTCCTTATTGCGGTGAGGCGGTTCTCCCAGTCGTACTCGTAGAGCTGGTTGCCGTCGTCGGTCAGGTTGCCGTTGAGGTCGTACTGGTAGCCGGTCGAGCTGACCGTGGTGTACTGGTTGAGTTCGTTGGAGGTGTAGTTATCGGTCTGGCCGGCAAAGACCGCCTCGACGCGGTTGCCCATACTGTCGTACGTAAAACTCGCGTCCGGGTAGGTCGGAAACCCCGGCCCCTCGGCCCCGGTCAACTGGTAGATCGGGTCGTAGGAGTAGTCGATCTTCCCGGTCTCGGTCCCCCAGGCCGGCTCCACCGCCATCGAGAGCCGGTTGCCCTCGTTGTCATAGGTGTAGTCGAACCGGGAGATCGTCTCCCCGCCGGGGATCTTCTTGTTCTCCAGTGTGATCAGGTGGTCGGGACGGGAGTTGGCGTCGTCATAAGAGTAGAGCGTCTCCGAGACCCCGGTCCCGGAGTTGAAGGCGGCCGCGGAGGTCCTCCGCATCGCGTCGTAAGTGTACTCGGCCAGGAGTTTCCCTTCCGAGTCCTCGATCCGTTCCAGCCGGTTGAGGGCGTCGAACTCCGCCCCTACCGCATACCCGGAGGGATAGACCAGCCCCGTCCGGTTGCCCTCGGCGTCGTACTGGTAGCTCACGGTATAACCAACATCGATGTCCTTGTCGGTGGCGGTGAACCACTTCACCTGGTCAATCTTATCATAAGCGTAGTAGAGGGAGTAATAGTTATTCTCGACGTTCCGCAGCCGGTTTAAGTAGTCGTAGCCGTACTCCACGGTGGCGCCGTCGGGGTAGGTCTTGCGGGTCAGGCGGTTGAGCTGGTCGTAGGTATAGGCGATCACTTCCCCGGAACGGAGCCGGCGGGAGGTGATGTTGTCGGCCCGGTCGTAGGTCAGTTCCTCGTACGACCCATCAGCGTAGGTGGTCCTGACCAGCCGGTCGGCCTCGTCGTACTCGTAGGCGGTGACGTTGGCGTTGGCGTCCGTGATCGTGGCCAGGTTACCGTGTCCGTCGTAGGTGAAGTTCGCGGTATTGCCCAGGGCGTCGATCATCTCCAAAAGCCGCGACTCGCCGTCGTACTCCGGGTAGCGGGTGACGTTCCCGTTGCGGTCGGTCACGGCGGTGATCCGCCGGTGGTCCCGGCTGAACTCGGTGAAGGTGCCGTCGGGGTACTCGATCCTCTCCAGCGGGTTGCTCGCCAGGCCGCCGACATAGGAGTAGGAGGTGGTGAAGTTCAGGGCGTTGGTGATCGACTTGAGCTTCCCCAGCTCGTCAAAGTATTCGAGAGATGTGAGGTTGCTCAAGGGATCGGTGATCGTCTCCAGGTTGCCGTATTCGGTGTAAGTGAAATCATATTCCTTGCCCCGGGCGTCGGTGTACCTAACCAGGGAGCCGTGGTCGTCGTACTCGTAGCTCCGGGTGAAGGTGTGGGTGTCGGGCTGCCAGGAGATCGCGGTCAGGTTGCGGCGCTCGGGCTGGGGGCCGTAGTCGAGGCTGAAGGTCCTCATCGGGGAGCCGGAGAACCCCTGGGAGATCTCAATCACGTTGTTGTACTGGTCGTAGGTGAAATCGGTCCTCAGCCCGAACTGATTGATCACCGCCGTCCGGTTGCCCAGATCGTCGTACTCGAACCGGGTGGAGTTCCCCCGGCCGTCAAGGATCCGGACCGGGAGGCCCAGGGCGCCGTACTCGTAGACCTCATCCTTGATCAGCTGCTCGTTCTCGTCCAGCCACTCAATCCGGGTGATCAGGGCGTCGTCGTTGTAGTGGAACTTCCGGATCCCGCCCTTGGGGTCGGTGACGGTGGTTACCCGGTTCCCAGCGTCGTAGTCGTAGTGCCGGGCGTTCCCTTCCCGGTCGGTCCGGGTCGCCACCCGGCCCTGGGTATCGTAGGTGTAATGAACCGTCCCGCCGTAGACGTCGGTCCGGGAGGTCATCCGGTGCGAGGAGTCGTACTCCATCTCCACCGCCCGCTCCCAATCCGGGCCGCGGAAGGAGACCAGCCGTCTCCCGCTGTACTCGAAGTGATACTCGCTCCCGTCGGGATCGGTGATCCTGGTGATGTGAGGACTCCCGGGGGGACGGTGGAAGGTGACCGTCCGCAGCCCGGAAGGGTCGGTGATCGACTGGATGTAGCCGTCCTCGTCCCGGGTGATGGTGATGGTGTTGCCGTTGGCGTCGGTGATCAGGACCAGGTTGCCGTCTCCGTCGAAACGCTGCCGGGTCCCGTCCCGCAGTTCCCGAATGAAGTAGGGCTCGGCGTAGTCATAGTAGGTGATGGTCTCGTACTCGCCTGTCTTGGGGACATAGACCGTTTCGCCCTCGGCATACGAGAGCCGGTCGTAGGTCCGGTCACCGCCATCTGCCTGGCGGAGCGTGAAAGGAAAATATGAACCGCCGGTCCTCCCTACAGAGCGGCTGCCTCCCCACCCCCAAGAATGCAGCTCGATCTTCTCTCCCCGGTCCTTTTCCGGGAGAGATTGGGTCCCCGTCTCCTCTACGTTCCAGTGCTGTTCCGGCCAGCCGAAATATGGCAGAGTCACGTAAATATCATAATTCAGCATCCAGCCGAAGCCGAACGGGGATAACTCATCGGCGTTGTTGGAGTTGTAGGTGAGCTCGATCGAGAGGGGTTGGCCCCGGCCGGGGATGGTGAAGACCTGGGACCAGAAGTGGAGGTTGCCGGTGGTCTCGACGATCGCGTTTGAGGAAAAATCGCAGCTGTCCTCATTCTCCTCTCCCCCATCCCCTCCCCCGCCTCCTGCCGGTTTAAGCCTGGCCATCGCGAGGTCGGGGAGGTTGAGGGTGATCATCAGCAGGGAGAGGAATAGGCAGAGGCACTTGGTCGGGCGGGCGGAGAGAAAGGCGCTCATAGTTGATCTCCTTTTGGTTGGATGGCGGATACGCGGTTGGGTGTTGTTCCAGGTTGAATTTGTATTTGTAACCCCCTGTGCCGCGCGGGCTGAAGCCCGCGGCTACGGCGAAAATTCCTTCGCGGTTCAGAATTCGTAAAGGGCGATGGAACCGGAGTATCTCCTCCTCTGTTCAAAACCCTCGGCCTCGATGGTGAAGGCGTAGATGCCGTTGCCGGTGTTGCCGGTCCCGTCCCAGACCGCCTGGTTCTCCCCCGCCGGCTGGGCCACCCGGTCCAGCGGGGTCGCCACCACGGTCCCCTCCCGATCGGCGATGGTCACCGTGACGGTCGCCGGTTCGGTCAGGCGGTAGGCGATCGTCTGGATGCCCGTGGCGGGGTTGAAACTGTTCCGGGGGGCGGGCGTCACTCCGTAGATGAAGAGCGGGGGGGCGGCGATGACCACGTTGCCGAAGATGTCGGCGGCGGTGATCCGGGTCAGATAGAACCGGTAAGCCTCGACCGGCAACCCGGCGTCGTTCATCCCGTCCCACATCGCCACGTTCGACCTCCCGTCGCGGGGATAGGGGAAGGCAACGTTTTGCAGGAGATACCGGACCGGGATATTCGGCGCGTTGGGGACCTGCCGGCTGATGGTGGCCGAGATCAGGGCCGGCTTCGACTGATAGAACTTCAGGAAGGTCGGCTGGCGGCTGTAGATATTGAATTGCTCCGGCTCGAAGCCGTGGTACATCGTGGTCATCATCGTGTCGTTGGCGTCGCTGCGGGAGGTGAGGCCGTCGGCGGTGGCCTCGACCACGATCCGCAGCAGCCCGGCCGCGGTCTGGCCGTTGTAGACCCCGTCCCAGGCGGCGGTGTGGGCGGCGAACTGGGTGTAGTCCATATTCTCGGTCTTCGGCTCGTCCTCCACCAGGGTGACTAGGTAGTAGTTCTCGTGGAAGCAGAGCTCGGGCGGGGTCTCGAAGGGCGGGTTGTAGACCCGGATGGTGACGTCGCAGTCCCGGTCGATCCGGTAGTAGACGGTGAACTCCTCGTAGCCGGGGTCGATCAGGGTCGGCTCGATCCAGATCCCGGGACGGGTCCTCCAGCCGGCCAGGGTCTCGTAGGAGTGGAAGATGAAGTGGGGGGAGTTGGGGGCGCCCGGGGTGCCGTGCTGGACCATCGAGTACATCCAGTTGGTCCCGTCGTCGGGGCCCTCGGGGTCGATCTTCTCCAGCGTGTGGTTGTTGGGACCCCGGACGTTGGAGGCCCCCCAGTTGGCCGAGTAGGCCACCTCCTCCACCGTCAGCCCGGTCGGGTCCTTGAGGATCAGCCGGTCGGTGAAGAGGCCCAGCGGGTTTCTCAGGATGATGTCCCCGATCGACTCCGGGCCGTAGATGTAGCGGGTGAAGTCGCCCGAGGGGCCCTCGGCGCTGTTGCAGAGCACCTGGTACTCCCCGGGGCCGATCGAGGAGCCGGCGGGGAAGAAGTACCTCCCCCGGCCGTTGGTGAACTCCCAGCCGGACAGGTCCACCGGCCGGGTAGAGCTGACGTTGTGGATCTCCACCCACTCGTAGGGGCTCTCGTCCTGCACTTCCAGGCCGGGGTCGTACATTATCTCGGTGAAGCGGATCACCGCGTCGGGGTTGTCCACCACCTCGACCGGGTAGGGATGGGACTGGGGGCTGAAGGAAGGGGAGGTGGCCAGGTTGTGGGACCAGTCCCGGGCGGAGATGTAGTACTCCACCCCGTCGGTGGTGACCTCCGAGGCCGGGATGATCCCGACGTACTCGTCGAAGAAGGCCCCCATATAGGTGGAGTGGAAGTTGAACTCGCCCGTCCGGCGGTAGTGGAGGTAGGGCTCGCGGGCCGAGTACATCTGCGGGTCGTTGGGGTCGTAGATCTCGCAGTGGATCTTGAGGTCGCGGCCGAGCTGGGCCCGATCGACCGGGGTATGGTAGATCACCGGGGGCAGGGTGTCGGGGTCCCCCCACTCCCGGGGCGAGCCGCCGACCTCCTCGCTCTCGGCCCAGTTGGACCGGTCGTCAAAGGCGAACCCCCCGGGCTCTCCGACCGACATCACTTCCCCGATCACGATCGACCCGGCGGCGGCGGCCCCCTCGTCCCGGCAGTGGTTGAAGTAGATCTCCTCGAACAGTTCGTAGAACTCCCCGGCCAACCCCGGGTGGCGGAGGATCAGGAGGTCCTCGTCGTTGCGGGTGAAGGCGGCGTTGGTCCAGTCGGCCGAGCCGGTGATCACCGCCGCCGTCTCGTGGCCGGGGTCGACGATCAGCAGCTTGTGGTGGAGGTCGCCGGGATACTCGTCGAGCCGGACCGGGATGCCGGCGGCCCGCAGCTTGGCGTACTCGCTCCCGGAGATGTTCTTCCGCCGGTCCGCGATCGCCCCCATCACCCGGACCCCGGAGTCGTGGAGGCTGACCAGCCTGTTCCCGACCGGGGTGTCGGTGAAGGTGTGGATCAGGAAGTAGACCGAGTGTTCGGCCCCGTCGAGTTCGTTGAGGAACTTCTCCCGCACCCCGTCGGTCGGGGAGAAGTAACTCTCCACCCCGTAGCCGTCGATCGTAAAGTAGTGGGTGGTGTTGTCGGACTTGTCGGTCCCGAAGTAGTGGTAGATGAACATCTCCTCGAACTCAACGGTATAGGCGGAGGCGAGGTCCGCGTCGTCGATCAGGAGGCCGTGGTTGGAGTCGGCGATCGTGGCGAAGTTGGTGGGGTTGTAGGAGCCGGTCCAGACCTTCGCCCCGTCGAGGACGAGGAACTTGTTGTGCATCAACCCCGAGCCCCCGCCCCCCATATCGTCGGTGACGACGGGGATCCCGGCTTCCTCCAGGGTTTGGAAGTGGGGCCCGAAGCGATCCGAGTCGTAGTTGTCCTTCTCGGTCACCAGCCGGACGGATACTCCGCGGCCGTGGGCGCCCAGGAGGGCGTCCACCACCACGGATCGCTCCAGGGAGTAGAGGGCGGCGTCGACCGAGAGGGAGGCGTTGTCGATCGCGGCGGCCAGCGCGGTATCGATCCCCAACCCCGCCGGCGGGGCGTTGGTGAAGAGGGTGAAGGATGACTGGGGGTGGGCGGCGGGGGCCGCGATCAGGAGGAGGACGCAGAGGAAGAACAGGACTGAAGAGACGGGCCTTTTCATTGGCAGAGCCTCCGGTTTAACGGTTTTCGAGCGCTGGTTTTGCTTGGTTGGGTAACGGCATATTGATTTTCGATTACGCCCCCTCCCCCTGCCCCCTCCCCGAGGGGAGGGGGTTTTTTACCGGGGCGCTTTAGCTTTTGAACTTTCGCTCCCCGGGGGTAAACCCCGGGGGGGCGAAGGCGCGGGCTGAAGCCCGCGGCTACCCCTGCCCCTCACCATTTAGCGGAGATCGGCGCGATTCGCGGTTTTTTTCTCCTCACTCGGTCAGGCTGTTGATCCAACCGGGGGTGGAGCCGGAGGGGTCGATCGACAGCCCCCAGTTGCTCTCCTCGTCCCCGGCCAGGGGGTCGATCTTCTCCACCGAGGTATTCGCCGGCGGGTCCTGCACCGCGCTGAACGAGGTGAAGGTGTCGACCACCGTCTCCCCGTCCCGGTCGTAGAGGACCAGGTCCTTGTAGGGGGTGAGCCCGCTCCCGATCGCCAGGTCCCCGCTGGTGACCGTGACCGTCCCCGGCGGGATCGCGTAATGGTTGTAAAAGAGGTTGGTGACGATCAGGCCGTACCCCCCCGGCTCCAGCATTGTCCCGGGCGTGCACCAGGCCTGGAGGACATCGGTCTCGGACCCGTCAAAGATTTGCAGGCCCGCCAGGTTGACCGGCCGGTCGCCGATGTTCTCCAGCTCGACGAAGTTGGAACTCCGGGTCACGGTTCTGCGGACGATCGAGTGCCCCGCGGTCCGGGTCCAGCTGCCGGAGTAGGCCACCCGGTCGACCAGCTCGTCCAGGTCGTTGT
>SLOG01000416.1 GCA_007132635.1 Limnochordia bacterium | reverse complement strand
CCATAAGGTTCTTGAGGCTGATAGACAGACTGTCAAAGGGGTCGCGCTGGCACCGATCCTGCTCGACGGGAGCCCACTCGACCCCTGTTTCGCGGCACGCTTTGATGATCTCGGTCCAGTTTAGATTGCCTTCACCCACTTCAAACATTATGGCTTCGGGAGCCTCGCTCATGCCCATATCCTTGAAATGCACAACTTGCATGCGGCCCTCCACCTTGTGGATCCACTGTACGGGATCGCCGCCGCCGGCCTGGATCCAGTAGGTGTCAATCTCAAAGCCAAAAACGTCTGGGTCGGATTCTGACAGGAGAATGTCCAGACCCGTGCGTCCATCGAATTTCCGCAGTTCGAACGCGTGGTTATGATAGATAAAGCCCAGGTCGGCCGCCGCTAGTTTCCGAGCAATCTCGGACGCTTCTGCGGCGAATCGGACGTAGCCTTCACCGCTTGTCCGGTATTCCTGAGGGAGTCCTCCGATACCAACGTGAGGGCATGCCCACAGCTTATGCTCGGCGATTACTGCATCGAGATCTGTAGTGAGTCGATCCCAGCCAATATGCGTAGCGCAGGCCGTAAGGTTATTCGCGTCCAAAAGGTCTTTGAGAGCCTGGGGCTCGATGGCTTGATCGCGTCCGATACCGGAGATCTGGACGGCCTTATAGCCCATTTTGCTGATGCGCTCCAGCCCGGAAGCGATTTCTTGGGGCGTCTTCATATGGTCTCGAACTGTGTACAGCTGTGCAGCAGCACGAAGAGTACTCATTCAATCACACCTTTCATAGATTTTCTCTGCAACGTCGTTCTTCGCTGTCGGCTGCGTGGTTTCCTGGTTGGCAGGCAGGGATTCGCTAGGTCAATAGCCAATACTACAAAAGGGCGCCGCTCAAAAAGAGATGAATCTACCGTCGCGTAGGAAGGTGGCAGGATGCCTTACATAGTTGGAGTGGATATTGGCACGCAGGGCATAAAGGCGGTGGCGCTGGACGAGAATCTGCGTCCAGCAGCTCGCGTCTACGCAGAAACATCTGTCAGCAGTCCGCGTCCTGGCTGGGTTGAGCATGATGCCGAGGCCGTGTGGTGGCGAGGTTTCTGTCATGCTGTAGAGAAGCTTCTGGCAGAGCTCCCTAATAGGGATATACTCGGTGTAGGCTGCAGCGGAATCGCCCCCTGCATGCTGCCGGTTGCCGCGGACGGCAAGCCGCTTCGGCCTGCTATTCTCTACGGTATCGATACACGTTGCCGCGATGAAGTCTTGGAGATGACCGAGATCCTGGGCGAGGAGACGGTTCTCAAGCTGAATAAAAGGCCGTTAACGACTCAGTCCGTAGGTCCGAAGATCCTCTGGTTCAGAAAACACGAACCTGAGCTGTTTAGGCAGACGACGCGGGTGTTTTCCGCCACGAACTACGTCATTAATCGTTTAACGAATGCATTTGTGATCGATCGGCCGCAGGCCTGTGAGATGGCGCCGTTTTACAGCTACGATATAGGCGATTGGGATGACCGTGTCCTAGATACGTTTGATATTCCCCGGAGTATGCTCCCTGAGATACGCCGATCGTATGAGGCGGCTGGGGTTATCACTTCGGCTGCAGCTAAAGAATGTGGGCTGCCGGAAGGGATTCCGGTGACAACCGCTACAGTCGATGCGTTTGCGGAGTTTATAAGTACGGGTGCTTACAGCCAGGGGGAAGCAGCGGTCATTTATGGGACAACCGGCGTTATTGCTCTGACTACCGACAAGCTGCCTGTGATGAAGGACATCTGGATATTCCCGCATCCGCTTTTTGATGATCACTACCTTGCGATCGGAGCGATGGCTGCGACGGCCGCCCTGACCAAGTGGTTTCGCGACAACTTCGGTGATCTGGAAAAACTCATGGAACAGAGGGTTAACCGCAGTGCCTATGAGTTCTTGAGCGATCAGGCGGCTGCTGTTCCTGCCGGTTCGGAAGGGCTCTTGGCTCTGCCCTATTTCAATGGTGAGAGGACTCCCATTGCCGATCCGTTAGCGTCTGGAGTCATCATGGGGCTCACTACGTACCATACTCGCGCTCACGTCTATAGAGCGCTTTTGGAGTCAGCAGCCTATGGTTTTAGGCACCATCTGGACCTGTTTGAAAACTACGGGTTTTCTGTGCAGCAAGTCACGGCCTGCGGCGGGGGTGCTAAGAGTTCTCTATGGGTGCAGATCGTCAGCGATGTGACCGGGTTCGACCAGATTCGACCGTGTGTGTCGTTGGGATCGGATGTGGGGACGGCTTACCTAGTCGCCCGTACGGTAGGTTGGATCGACAGTTTCTCGTCGCTAAAAGAACGCCTGTCCGGTGATGCATTGGCGACTATTACGGCTGATCCGGCGGCTCGCGCTACGTATGATGGGTATTATAAGGTCTACCGCAGTTTGTACGGCAGTATAAAAGATGAAATGCACGCGCTAGCAGCGCTGCAGAGATAGGGGGCAGAGGCTTTGGCAGTTGTGAGTCTCGAAGCAGTGCTGAAACCAGCCGTCAGTCAGCGATGGGCGGTAGGTGCGTTTAACGTGGCTAACCACGATATGGCAGAAGGGGTTATCCAGGCAGCAGAATCGGTGGGACGGCCCGTCATCGTCAATGTAGCTGAAGTTCATTTCCCGGTACTTGAGATCGAGGAATTCATCCACTATCTCCGTGATCGAATGTCGCGAAGCCCAGTTCCGTTGGTACTCCATTTGGATCACGGAAACAGCTTCGATGGGATCATGCAGGCTATCCACTATGGCTTCTCTTCCGTGATGCTGGATGCCTCGAAGCTAGCCTATGCCGACAATGCGGCCAAAACACGCGAGATTGTGAGGATTGCTCACGCGGCGGGAGTCAGCGTTGAAGCCGAGTTGGGTCACGTGGGCGGCCTTGAGGGGGATCGTCGAGCAGCGCAAGTGGTAGATGAGAAGGCGTTCACGAATCCCGACGAGGCCGTGCGTTTTGTTGAGAAGACGGGTGTCGATGCCCTGGCCGTAGCTGTGGGCACTGTGCATGGAATCTACCAGGGCGAACCGCAGTTGGATTTCGGGCGCATCGCGGCCCTGCGAGAACGTCTGTCGATACCCCTGGTGCTTCACGGCGGAACAGGATTGTCACGGCGAGACTTTCAGCATGCTGTGGCAGCGGGAATCAACAAGATTAATTTCTACACGGGACTGTACAGCCCGGCGGTGCAGGCCATCCAGGGCGTGCTTGAAACAGAGAACGGCTACCCGGAGTTGGGGACTTTGTCTCAAGCGGCCCGCAAAGCCGTCAGACAAGCTGTGCTGGAGCAGATCGAGGTGTTTGGTACCCAAGCGTTAAAAGGGTACTGAAAGAGATAGAAAGAAAACACAATTCCATTGGAGGTATATGTATGGCAGCGACTTGGTTAAATTTGGATGGGAAGACTGTAATTGTTACCGGTGGAGCGGCGGGTATTGGCCGTTCCGTAGCGCAGGAGTTTGCTGAACACGGTGCACATGTAGTGGTCGCCGACATCAACCCGGCGGGTGCCGAAGCAGTTGAGCAGTTTCCGGGAGAGCATTTGTTTGTTCAGACTGACGTAACCAAAGCGGACAGTGTCAAGTTGATGGTGAGCAAGGCTCTGGAAGCCTTTGGGCGCATTGACGTTTTGGTGAATAATGCAGGCATCAACATGCCTCGACTCTTGGTTGATCCGCAGGAACCGGAAAGCAAGTATGAGATGAAAGAAAAAGAGTTTGATCTCATGCTAGCCATAAACCAGAAAGGAGCTTACCTCTGTGCGCAGGCTGCGGCCAGGGAGATGGTTAAGCAGGGCGAGGGCGTCATTATCAATATGGGTTCGGAAAGCGGCCTAGAGGGATCGGAAGGGCAGAGCTGCTATGCAGCCACCAAGGCGGCGCTCTATTCGCTGACACGCTCATGGGCGAAAGAACTAGGCAAACGAGGCGTCCGCGTTGTGGGGATGGCTCCAGGTATCTTAGAGGAGACGGCGCTGCGGACATCAGAGTATGAGGAAGCGTTGGCCTATACAAGGGGCCAGACGGTGGAGCAGCTGCGAAAAGGATATCAAAGTGTTTCGGTACCACTTGGGCGCGAAGGGCGTCTGACGGAAGTGGCCGATCTCACGTGTTATCTCGCTTCGGATAAGGCCAGTTATATTCACGGTACGACCGTTAATATTAGTGGCGGTAAGTCGCGGGGATAAGGGAGCCGCTGATGTGAGACACAAGTGGAAGGAGCTTGTCCAGGAGCTGAGTTTCATAACGAAAGGGCCTACGTTTGATGCTCTCCTGCCTCCCATCGTGTTCGCAACGGCTAACGGTCTTCTTGGGTTGAACCCGGCTGTGGTGATCGCCTTGAGTCTGGGGGCTGTGAGTATGGTGCGGCGGGTGCGGCGCGGGCAGGTCTGGTACTACGCGGTAGGCGGGTTTGTTGCTGTAGCTTTGGCTGCGACCTTTGCGTTTTTTACCCGCAGTCCGCTGCATTTCTATGTCCCGGAGATGATCAGCGGCGGATTGCTCTTGGTGGGTTCGATGGTTTCTTTGTATATTGGACGGCCCATTGCTGCTCTCGTGAGCCACGTTGCTCGAGGATGGCCCCTGGCTTGGTTTCTTCGCCCAGATGTCAAGCCGGCTTATGAGTTGGTTTCTTGGGTATGGGCGATGTTCTTTTTGGTGCGCCTGCTCATCATGCTGTTTCTGCTGCGGCAAGGGGATGCATACGACCTCGCTTGGGCAAGCATTCTGTTGGGATGGCCGTTCATCCTGCTCCTTCTGGTGTTCAGTTTTGTGTTCGGCCGCTGGCAGCTGCAGAAGCTGGGAGGCCCTGGTGTTCAGGAGTACTTGGAAGGTAAGAAGCCGCCCTGGGAAGGGCAGCTTCGTGGTTTTTAGCGTGTCAGCATGTCTGCGGCAAACTGGCTGAGGACGGCGGCTCCCGGTACTAATGCGCCATCATCAAAGTTGAAATGGCTGTTGTGAAGGTTGGGAGCGGGCTGCCCCGGTCGGACAAAGCCCAGTTGAAAGAAGGCGCTCTTTGGTACCTTTTCCATATAAAAGGCGAAATCTTCGGAACCCATTAACGGATCTGGCGGGAAAACCACGTTTTCGGGTCCCAAGACGATTTGCCCAGCTTCTACCAGTTGATCGACGACAGATGCGTCGTTCTGAACCGCCGGGACTCCCTGTGTGTATTCTAACTGCCAATCACAACCAAAAGCCTGGGCGATGCCAGCTGCCTTTTCTTCAAGCATGTTGGGTATGCCCTGCCGCACAGACTTGTTTAGCGTGCGCACAGTTCCCTTCAAAACAGCCTGTCTGGGAATGATGTTGAAAGCCGATCCGCTTTCAAGGCTGCAGATGGAAACGACAACGCTGTCGACGGCATTGACTTGCCGGCTCACAATACTCTGGACGGCGGTGATGAAGTGGCCGGCGGCCAGAATGGGGTCGCGGGTACGATGGGGATAGGCTCCGTGTCCGCCGGCGGCAGAGAACGTGATCACTGCCATGTCGGCTGAGGCCATTACGGGCCCGCGCCGGATTGCCATTTGACCGATCTCCGCTAGCGGCGAACCGTGAAGTCCCGCGATATAGTCAGCTGGTGGGTCGTCCAGAACCCCAGCTTCGATCATCTGCCGGGCACCATGCAGGGTTTCTTCTGCTGGCTGAAACAGAAACCGGACTTCGCCTCGCAGCTGCGATTTGAGGGATGCTAGTATATGAGCAGTACCCAGTAGAATCGCAGTGTGGCCGTCGTGGCCGCAGGCATGCATGACGTTGGCTGTGTGCGAAGCATAGGGAACATCGTTCTCTTCCTGCATTGGCAGGGCGTCCAAATCGGCCCGCAGGACAACGACAGGTCCTGGCCCTTGTTCGCCGCGCAGGATGCCTAAGACTCCGGTGGGCGTTCCCAGTGGCCGCATACTGATATCGGCTTGCTTGAGTACTTTTTTGACGAATGCGGTTGTTTTCTGCTCTTGGAAGCCTAATTCTGGATTCTGATGAATCTGGTGGCGCCAAGCTGCCATCTCGGGCTGTTTGGCTTCAGCGAGCGTGCGAATGCGCATTGCTTGTATCTCCTCTCAGCAGCTTATTGAATGTGGGGATCAGTGATATCTCGGAGCCAGTCGCCCAATAGGTTTACCGAGAGCACGGTGAGAAAGATGGCCAGTCCGGGAAAGGTGGCCAACCACCACGCGTTATTAAGGTAGTGGCGTCCGTTAGCTAGCATGACGCCCCATGTCGCGATATCCTGCACTCCAAGGCCTAGGAAGGACAGGGCAGACTCCAACAGTATCATGCTGGCGATGCGCAGTGTTGCGAGCACGATAACAGAGTTGACAACGTTAGGCGCAATATGGCGAAATAAGATGCGGAGGTTGCGCAAGCCTATAGCCCGTGCGGCTTCCACGTACTCTTGGTTCTTCAGGCCGATGACTTCACTCCTAACAAGGCGGGCATAGTAGATCCAGTTTGTGGCCACCAAAACGATGACGATGTTGGTAAAACCGGGACCCAAGACAGAGAGCAGGATCAGTGCCAGCAAGATGAAGGGGAGCGACATCTGGATGTCCACGAGGCGCATGACCATAGTCTCAAGAATTCCCCCGTAAAAGCCGGAAAGCAGACCCAAGACAGATCCGGCCGCTCCCGAAACCATGACAGCGAAAAAAGCGATCACCAATGAGACGCGGCTGCCAAAAATGAGCTGGCTGAAAATGTCGCGTCCAAGGTTATCTGTGCCTAACGGGTGTTCCATGGTCCCGCCATCAATCCAGGCCGGTGGCCGGAGTCGAACCATGAGGTTCTGACCCATGGGATCGTGGGGTGCAAGCTGATCCGAGAAGATCGCGGCGGCTATGAGGGTTAGCAGGAATACCACACTGATAAGAGCCGTAGGATTCAGTTTGCGGAGCAGTTGTCGCATGGCAATCATCCTTCAATCGAACTTGACGTTGGGCTATTCGTAGCGGATCTTTGGATCCAACAGACCATAGGCGAGATCCGTAAGAAAGTTAATGGTTACGATAATGACAGCAAACACGATGACGGCCGAGCGAATGACAGGGAAATCGCGGTTATAGACGGCTTGGACGACAAACCGTCCCATTCCTGGCCACGAGAAGACTGTCTCTGTTAAGACAGCACCACCTAGGAGCAAGCCGACCTGCATACCAAAAACTGTGAGGGTAGGAATGGCAGCATTCCGCAGCGCGTGTTTGAGGATCACGACGCTATGGGTGAGGCCTTTGGCCGTGGCCGTGCGTATATAGTCCTTGTTCAGAACATCCAACATACTTGAGCGAATCAGCCGCATGATGGGAGCTGTGGCAAACAGGCCCATGGTGAACCCGGGTAGTATGAGGTGCTGCCACGTGCCCCGTCCGGAAGGCGGGAGAAGATTCCAGCGAACGCCGAAGAGCATGATCAGCATAAGGCCGGACCAGTAAACAGGCATGGAAATGCCAAATAGAGCGAATATTCTGCCAAAATGGTCAAGGAAAGAGTTGCGGCGGACTGCAGAGTAAATCCCGATAGGAATGCCCATCAGCAGGGCAAAAACAATCGCAACGCCGGTGAGCTCGAGCGTGGCAGGTATTCGTCCGAGAGTTAGGGAGAGGGCAGGCACTCCGTGACGAAACGACCTGCCCAGATCTCCCTGTGCGACTTGCGCTAGAAAACGTCCATACTGGACGAGAAGCGGCCGATCCAAACCCATGGCTGCTCGTAAAACCTGCTGGTCTTCATACGATGCTT
>SLOG01000082.1 GCA_007132635.1 Limnochordia bacterium | reverse complement strand
CTTTGCCAACTACTGTTATTTCATGGAAAAGCTCTGGGAAACAGTCAACTCAATTTGACATCTGAGATTTGTGGGGAGGAAACCCATCTTGAAAAGCAGTGTGCCTTTCATTGTTGTCCTTTTGTCTGTGCTGCTGGCCACCGTCTCGGCGGGTGCCATGACCTATACTGAATCACCAATGCTGGCCGAACGAGTGGCATCGGGGGAGCTTCCGCCCGTTGACGAACGGCTTCCGCTTAACCCTGTCGTGATTGGTCCTGGTTCGTTGATCGGGGCCGAACAACTAGATTGGCAGGTCGGTCGCCACGGCGGGACCATCCGCAGCGTTCATCTGAACCCAAATTCCTGCGCGCAGATCTTTATGAACATCAACGAGACACTACTGCGTGCTCCGGGGATCGGTGCTTTGGACATTCAACCGAATATAGTCGAAGAGTACACCGTTTCCGAAGACAATACCGAGTTCACGTTCCGGTTGCGCGAGGGCCTTCGCTGGTCCGATGGACATCCGGTTACGACCGAGGATGTCCGCTTCGCCTGGGAGGACGTACTGCTGAACTCCCAGATCACGCCGGCAGTGCCCCGCAAGTTCCGCAGTGGAGGCACCGGGGACCAAGAGCCTCTACAGCTAGAGATTATTGACGACTACACGTTTAGATTTGTCTCGACGGTTCCCTACGGATATCTCATCACGAATCTAACCATCGAGGGATGGGCTCCCTATGGCGAGATCATCAAACCAAAACACTATCTGTCGCAGTTTCACGCGGACTACACACCGCTGGAAGACATGCGCAGCGCGCTGCGTGAGCAGGAACTGGACGACGAGTGGTGGCGTTTGTTCGCCAACTATGACGTGTTTGGTATTCCTCTGACCAGTGTGCGGGCCATTGGGCTGCCGGTCTTGACGCCATGGATGCGAGTGGAGAGTCCAGGCGGCACGATGGTCTATGAGCGGAATCCATACTTTTTCAAGGTCGACATAGAGGGCAATCAACTGCCCTATGTGGACACGCTGTGGTCCGAAGAAGTCGGCGACCATGAGATGGTCACAATGAAGACGATCTCGGGGGAAGTGGATCTCATCGCCCACTATTCCCGGCTCGTAAACCTGCCTATGTACCAGGAGTTTCATGAATCAGGGAACTATGACGTGCATCTCCTTGATATGCATACCGTGTCATCGGTGGTCTATCCGAATCACAACTACCCCGATTCGGCGTGGCAGGAAGTGATTGGGGATGTGCGTTTCCGCCAGGCTTTGAGCTTGACCATTGACCGGGACGAGTTGATCAGCACCTTGTATTATGGGCAGGCTTCTCATGTCGATCCGATGCTTATACCTGAGGACCTCAGTGCCTTCGATCCCGAAAGGGCAGAACTCCTGCTGGATTCCATGGGTATGGAGGCTAGGGACTCTGAGGGGTTTCGGTTGAGCCCCAGCGGCCAGCCGCTCGAACTCTACTTTGAGGTGTTTGGCCGCAACCCAGACATCGTACCCGGCACTGAGCTTTTGGTGGAGCATCTGAAGGAAGTAGGGCTGCGAGCTACCATGCGCCAGATCAGCGGGGAACTGCGGGGGCAGCGCGCAGCGGCCAACGAATTACAGCTGTCGGTGGAATACAGTGCAGTACCAAGAATGCGGCTCGGGACCATGGTTGTGCACATGCTTCCCGATGCCTGGACCCAGTGGGCGCCGCGGTGGGCTCGGTGGTATGCCAGTGAAGGGCGTGAAGGTGAGCGTCCACCTCTGTGGGTTGACGAGCTGTACAGCGTTTTTGATGCCATTCAGGAATCGGCTCCTGGCACAGCGGCAGCTGATGCAGCCTGGGCTAACCTGTTTCTGTGGTATTCTGAGCATGTGCCGTTTATCTTCACAGTCGATTATGTCGGGCACCCGTTTCTGGCGTCCAAGCAGCTGATGAATATCCCGCACGGTGGCTTTAATATTGCCGCCGAGTACAGCGCCCAGCAGTTCTTTTACGCTGAGTAACACCAAAGCCTGACAGAGGCACCCGAGGTTTTCGCCTGCGGGTGCTTTTCTACGGGCAGGAACCATTTCTGTGACAGCGAATGCTCACTATGAGAACTACGGAGTTGGAGTGATGGTCTGTGAAGCTGACGGTCTGCGGCGGTGCCGGCGAAGTCGGCGCCAGCTGCTATCTTGTACGGATTGATGGACGCAATATCTTGTTGGACAGCGGGATTCGCATGAAAGGCGAGGATGCGCTGCCTGATTTTCGGAGAATTCAAGAAGCGGGCGGAGTAGACGCCATTTTGGTAAGCCATGCTCATTTGGATCACACGGGGTCGCTGCCGGTTATCAGTCGCGAATACCCCCAAGCCCGCCTCTACATGACCCACGCGACGAAGTCGTTGGTGCAGGTGCTTCTCTATGACAGCCTCAAGATCATGGAACGGGCCGAATTCGAGATACCGATGTACGCTGAAAGCCATGTTAAGATGATGCTAGACAATATCGTGTGTTACTCTCCACAGTATGTTTTTCGCCTCTTTCCGGACTCGGAGTTGACGGCCACGTTTTACAGTGCCGGGCATATTGCCGGTGCGGCCATGGTCTTCCTTGAGAGTCCTAAGGGAAGTCTGCTTTACACGGGGGACTATTCGGTGGGCAGTCAAAGCACCATTAACGGTGCCTCTGTCCCCAAACTTCGGCCTGATGTCCTGCTTTCCGAATCGACCTATGGTGAGCACCTCCATGCCAATCGAACGATCGAAGAGCGTCGTTTGGTCAGTACGGTCGCTGAGGTGTGGGAGCGCGGCGGTAAGGTGCTGATCCCGGCGTTTGCACTGGGGCGCGCCCAGGAGTTAATCCTGATACTAAAACGCGCCATGGCGCAAGGACAGCTGCCCCAAAACCCTGTGTTTGTGGACGGAATGGTGCGTGCTGTCAACGGTGTATACTCGATGAACCCCAACTATCTGAAACGTTCGCTAGCCAGACGTCTGCTGCGCGGTGACGAAGTCTTTTACGACGAACAGGTGCAGCCTATCGACAGTCCCGGGTCGCGGCAAAGGGTTTTGGACTCGACCGACCCTCTCTGCATCATATCCAGTTCGGGCATGCTGAAAGGTGGTCCCAGTGTCTTGTATGCGCGGGCTCTAGCGGGAGACGCCCGCAGCTTCATTGGACTGACAGGATACCAGGATGAAGAAGCTCCTGGCCGCGACCTGCTGCGGCTTCTGGACGGTGAGGGCGGTGGCGAGCTCACGTTAGATGGCCAGACAGTATCGCTGCAGTGCGGTATTGGCCGTTACGGCCTGTCGGCCCATGCTGACAAGGGTGAACTGATCGGATTGGCGGAGCGAGTGGGAGCAAGCAGAGTCTTCTTGGTGCACGGAGATCCTCCGAGTCTCGATACCTTGAGCAGGCAGATGCAGGAATCTGTGCGAGGAGAAGTTGTTGTGCCCGAAAACGGCGAGGAATTCGACCTTGCCGCTGCCAAAGGGCGGCGCAGCAAACGACGGGATGTGGAATTCATTGGCGCTTTAGGCAAGGATCCAAAGGAACTGACGGAGGAGACGTTGGTGGATCTGCACCGGCATGTGTATGCTCGTACCGGTTCCGCCCGGGAGTATACAGCCGAAGAACTGATGAGCTTTTGGTCAGACGGCAGCGACTGGCACGATGGCGGGATTCAGGATCTGACTAAACTCCTGCACAAGACGGGGTATTTCGAACCCAATCCCAAACGGCTGTACCTTTATCGACCGGTTCCGCCTGAAGATTTTGCATCGAAAGACGGTCCCATGGAGATGAACGCGGCTCTCGCGTATGCCAAACAGGTGCTGCCTGATGAAGCTATCCATCGCGTGGGGGCCCAGATGGACAAGCAGATAATGGTGGTGAGTTTCTTCTTCCCGGCCCCAGCCATGGAACAGTTTGGGAGCGAGCTGCAAGATATCGGGAAAACGACGGGATGGACCGTGGAGGTTCATCCGGAGTGCCACTTGGGAGCGGCCGAAACTGCAGCCGAGGACCTGTTTGCGGAGACACCTGCGCTGGCCAAGTTTAGCTATTTCCGGGACCGCGACACGGTCTCCGTGACTCTCACCGAAAAGGCCCGAGTCGGATTGGCGGCCGACCCGGAGCGGCTAGATGCCATTGTGGAGGCCTACCGGAAGAAGACTGGTCTGAAACTGAGTGTGGCAAACTTCGGGTGCAAACGGCGCGGACGGCGCGAACAGAGCGGCTTGCAGCTGCGGGACCTTTCAGGGGCACCAGCCATGGAGCAGAATCAGGCGTTCCAGTATATTGAGGACGTGTTTCAAATGGAGAATGTCAAATTGTACCGAAAAGGCAGAAAGGCGGAAAATGGCCGCCCGTACATTCTGTTGACTTTTATCACACCGCAGGTGGGAGAGCGTTATCGGCAGGTTATCGAGGGTTTGGAGGACGACACCGGATGGAATATTGTTACCGCGCCCAATCCCAATCAAGCAGCTGTTATCGAGTGTGCCAGACGGGTGGTGTCGGAGCGGGGTTTTAGCATCCGGCGAGGGCCAGGTATCCACGCCGACAAGGCCTTGGCGGAGATAGAGCTGGCAGACGAGGTTGATGAGTCCACGGCTTCTGCGTTGCGGAAACGGTTTGCGGCGATGACGGGTTATGATTTGGCGCTGAGGACATTCAGCATCTGAGCGAAAGGAGTCGATACACCATGCTGTTTTCTGGTCGCACGGCCACCATGTCCAACTTCCCTCTCGTCGACAATCTGCAGTTCATCAAACGAGTTGGTTTTGACGGTGTCGAGATCGCTCTTCTTGACCAGCATTTCCATTTCGTGCCCGAACTGCTGGAAAAACACGTTATGGAGCGAGTCTGCTCCGAGACGCTTCGACTCGGGTTGGCACCGGTTTCGGTAAGCTGCCATATGAACTATGTCTACGACGATGCGGCTTTCAGCGCAGTGCAGAAAGCCATAGCCCGAGTCTGCGGCTATGGCAGTAACATCCTTATCGTCTCCAACGGTCCGAAGCAGAAGGGTTACTTTGACAAGGACGAATGGAACCGTCTTGTCGTTCGGACGCGAGAACTGGCGAAGGCGGCGGAAGACTGCGGCGTCCTTATGGCCCACGAGTTTGAACCGGGCTTTATCGTCGGAACGACCCAAGAGCTGCTGCAGTTGATGGATGAGGTGAACTCTCCGAGCTTGGTCTGCAATCTCGACGTCGGGCACAGCTTTCTGTGTGATCCCGATCCGTTGCGTGCCATCGCGGATTTAGGCGACCGCATCGTTCACGGCCACGTTGACAATGTACTGCGGGGAGTGCACAGGCATCTACCACCGCAGCACGGTGACATGGAGTTGCCGCAGTTTTTCGCAGCACTCCAGGAAGTGGACTTTACTGGGGCCCTAGCCCTCGATCTATACGGCGTGGACTACCGGGCAGTGGCTAGCGACGCGCTGGGGTATCTACGATCGCTGGACGGCTGACGGCCTCTAAGGGTTCAGCTTCCCCAAGCGTCTGGGGCTCGATCTGGCTCAAAGCCCGCATTTCATAGAACAGCCAGCCTGCAGTGAGTCCCGTGGCGATTGCGTCGGAAAGGGGAATGGCTGCGAAGATCCCATCCACACCGAAGAAACGCGGCAAGATCAGAATAGCAGGGATGAGCACGAAGAACTGTCGGGATAATCCCAGGATCATGGCTTGTTTCGGCTTGCCCACAGCCTGAAAATACTGGGAGCCGACGATCTGAAATCCAATTATCGGTAGACCCAAGAAGAAAATCCGCATGGACCGAGTGCCAAAGGCGATAAGCTCTGGATCATTGGGATTGAACATGCTGATGAGCTGTACGGGAAAGAGCCGCGTGATGATAAACCCCACGGTAACGACTCCTGTGGCGATGAGAATCCCCTGTTTAAGGGCTTCTTTCACTCGATCATACTGCTTGGCACCGTAGTTGTAGCCGATAATGGGCTGGACGCCTTGGCTTATGCCCAGCACGGGCATCACCAAGAAGATAATCAGGCTGAACATCACACCCATTCCAGAGATGGCGATGTCGCCCCCGTAAGCCATGAGACTGCGGTTCATGATGAGGTTCTGCACACTTGATGTCAGGTGCATAGCAAACATCGGGAACCCAATGATCACGATCTGCTTGACGATCCTGGGCTGCAGACGCATATGGCTCCAGCGGAGGCGCAGGGAACTGCGGCCGCTTATATAGTAGTGCATTACCCAGACAGCGGCAACGGCGTGGGACAGTACCGTGGCCAGTGCGGCGCCTCGTACGCCCCACTCAAAGACAAAGATAAACAGTGGATCAAGCGCAATATTGAGACCGGCACCGATGAGCATGGTGACCATGGCTCGGTTAGGATTGCCTTCTGCACGGATGAAATTGTTCACGCCGAAGCTGATTCCCTGGAAAACAGACCCAAAAAGGATGATCTGTAAGTAATCTTGGGCGTAGGGCAGGACCGCTTCGCTGGCGCCAAGGATGCGAAGCAGTGGGTGCAGGAAGATGAGCCCGACAGCGGTGGTGATGAGCGCGATGATGACCTTCAAAACCACGGCATTGCCCAAAATGCGCTCGGCCTCGTCGTGTTTCCGCTCACCGAGGCGGATCGACAAAAGAGACGTCGCTCCGATACCGATTAGAACGCCGAAGGCCATGTTGACTAGCATCACTGGGAAGGCGATTGTCACACCGGCGATGCCTAGCGAACCGACGCCTTGGCCGATAAAAATCCGGTCTACGACGTTGTATAGTGCATTGATTAGTGTGGCAATAACGGCCGGGATGGTGAAACGCAGTAAAAGTCTAAAAACGGGCGCTTCGCCCAGCTGTCTCGATTTATCCATGGGGTATCGTCCTTTCGCCCGTGATTCCGTACAGAAGCAAGTGCTTCATGGCAATGATGAATTCGTCGATGACGAGAGGCCTCTCATCGCTGAGGGCTTTCATAAGCGTACCCTTGATGGCGCCGTCGACAAAGCTGACAATAAATTCCACGTGTTCCTGATCGGTGGATATGTGTTTTTGAAAGACCGAGCAGAGGAAACGCTTCAACTCGCGTTTTTTGAGCATCATCCGTTGGCGCAGAGTGTCTGGCAGCTCGGCGTGGGCCTGTAGAGAGACACTGATCAGGCCTTGATGCTCGTTAAAAAAGGCAGCTTCAAGCTGAAGCCACACTTCTACGCAGTCGGCTACGTTTTGGGAATGCGTGAACGCGGCGGCAAACTGGTGTGTCAGACTGCCGAGACGGGTCTCCATGAGTGACGTAAACAACTCCTGCTTGCTGTCAAAGTAGTGGTACAGTGTCCCTTTGGCCATGCAGACGGAGTCTGCTATTTCCTGCATGGTGGTGGCTTGGTAGCCGCGCTCCGCAAATACCTGTTCGGCAGCGTCGAAAACCAGCTGCCGTTTGTCTTTGTGTGCTGTTTCCGCTGACACCCTGTATGACCTCCTAATTTGCACCCGACCGACTGGTCGGTCGGCTCATTTCAGTATACCAGCCGCCATTTCGGGAGTCAACATGTTTCGTGGCCCGAATTTGTCGGCTGCTGGCTGTCGTGTGATGGCTTGCCATTTGTGCGGCGCTGGCGTAATATGGTGGACAGAACGGTCATCAGTCACGGAGGCGTGCGTATATGAATCGTGTGCAGAAACAGATTATCAGATTCAGCGCCCTGCAGTGGTTTTTCTGGAGTACTTGGGCGACATTCGGTGCTTTCAATGTGTACCATCTGGGCGAGCGTGGGTTGAGCAGCGGTTTAATCGGGACCCTCGTGTCCTTTATGACGTTTTCT
>SLOG01000255.1 GCA_007132635.1 Limnochordia bacterium | reverse complement strand
CACGCTTAAATAAGCCATGTCATGGAGAACCGTTGCAAAGAGCGCAACCGCTCCCCAGCCGATATACCCGGCGCCTACCTCGCGGCCGTGAACAACTCTGGCCAGCGCTCGCGTGACGTAAGCAATGACGGCGAGCGTAAACACTTGGTACAGGGGGTTGAACGGCGTGAAGTGCCGCGCTGGCAACAACACGACCATAAGGGTGAAAGCACCGGCCACCCACACAATGAACCGCGTGGCTCCCGCCGACACATACTGCGGAAAGGTATAACGGAAGAACAGCACCATGACGCCCACACCAGCATAATAGCTCGTCGTCTGCAGAGTATGCGCTGTTTCCCAGTTTATCCGAGGGAGCAGTGATACTAGGAAATTCTCGCCCACCGCGATAGTTCTCAGACTAACCAGAAGGCAGAAAAGCCCGAAGAAAAGGAGGGACAGATCGCGACGGCGAAACGCAAACAGGACCACATGGTAAAGGCCCATGGCTAAAAGGCTGCCGAATAGAAACAGATCATAGGCCAGTCTGCGCTGGGACGCTGCCTCCATGGCAGCTGGCTCACCGATCTCAATGGATTGCAGGAGTCCTCCGCTGCGGTGATGGAAATTGGATACCTGAACCAGCAGTTCTATTTCCGGTTTATCTAGGGGGACAGTGATGTGCCGCGGCTGATAGGCTGGATCGGATGTTTCCAATGAGGTGCCGAGAACGCCGGCTCCGGATCGTTCTTGTCCGTTAACCCACAGGCGGTACGCGGTGTGAATGCGGGGGATCCGCAGTGTCACCATATCCCAATCCGGGTCCAGGGGGACGACAGTGCGAAACGTGCCGTAGCCAGACCCTCCAGATTCTGGAAGACCGTAGCCGTTCCACGCCGCAGGGATGGGCACCAGACGGATAGCGTCGGGGTCGACCGCCTCGAAGTCTGCCGGTTCCAAAAGCTCGTGCCACACAAACTCCCAGAGCCCGTCCAAGTTGCTCGGCGCAGACTCCGCTACGCAAGGTGCAGCTGTCAACAAGCACGTGATGATAGCCAGCGCCACACAACCCAACGGTCGAATGCGCCAGCATCGTCTGTCTTTCACACCTCAGCCCCCCGCCAAAACGCAGTCAAGTAGTAACGGCAAATTCGATGAAATCGCTAGAAGTATCGGGGTTCAATTCGCCGCCATAGGACCGAATACCTCCATTGTTTTCGGGACCAGGTCGCCTTCCATTTTTTGGTCGCGGGTCTGACCCGCGGTTGGGACCCGCGGTTGGTGGATCCGCGGACGGCGACCCGAGGACGGACTACGCCTCTTCCAGATAGCAGATGCCCTTGAGGCTGCCTAGCTCCATGGCCAGGCGCACGGCCTTACCTTCTGTTAGTTCGAATACGTCAATCAGCTTCACTACCTCTTGATAGGTTTCCTCGTTCGGCACCCAACGGCCCAACACACTCGGCGCCTGTGAGAAAAACTCCTCGTCGAAAACGGCCCCAGCATCACCCGGATACACCGGTAGATAGCCGATCCCATCTTCCACCAAGTCCTGGAAAAAATGCGTGCCATACGACAACTCCGGAACACTATCCGACGAGCCCACAGCCAGCTCCACCAGCGCCCTTGCGTGGTTGATGTCCGCATAGCTGACACTCACGCCCAAATCGATATTGCTGCTACCCCAGCGCCCCGGCCCCACCAACAGAATCCCTGCCGAAGTTATCTCCTCAATCCCGTTTACTTGGGCTGCAATCCCTCGCAGCGAACGCTTCATATCCACCGGAGCTCGATGATACGCTTGGGGGTCGACATAGAAAATGTAGCGGATGTTCGCCGTGTCTGTTCCGGGAATCGCCCGCATCGTCCGAAACAAGACCTGCTTAGGTTCGGCCCCATCGGTAAGCGCAGCGCTCTCCGTCGTCGATGGGATGAACAGGGGCCTGCACTGCAGCAAGTTGATCTTAATCCTGCCATCTCCGTCCACCGCCGCCGTGAATTCCGTGTCCACCGGACCACCGTAAGCGTTATCTAGCCTCTGCAGCATAGTACCCAAAAGCCCCGCGAACTCCGTATTCTGGAGTAAATTGTTAAACGTAAGCACCATCGGTTCATTGCCAAAGCCAAAGGTCAAATCCCACAGATAACCCTCCCGCAGCAGCGACACAAACAATGGCAGCCGCGGATAGTCCCTATCCTGAAGCACTTCTCGCAGCGGCAGCGTCTTCATGCCGTTAGCCTCCAAGTCAATCACATCCACCAAGCGCTGGGAATACTTCCGGACCTGCATGCCGAACTCCGGCCGCAGCATCGGATCGCTGATGGAAAACATGCGCGGATAGTCGCTCCCCACACGGTCCACGGCCCGAGTCCCCAACCCAAACACCATCCGAACCAGCCCCTGCCTCGGATCAATCGCATCCGTCCAAGCATAGAGATTGCGCGAGAAGGCCACCCCAGCCAAGCTGGGAAAAAAGAAACGCTTGTACGGCATACCCGACACTCGCTGGACGAGGATAGCCATTTGCTCGTCTTTGTCCATCAGGTCTCGCTTACGCCTGTAGGCCAGCGCGTCCGGATTGAGGCAGCTCGCATACACCAGCTTCACTGCGTCCATAAAAGCCTCCAACCGATCGGGAGGACTCCCCTGGTTGGCACAAAACTCGCTGCGATACTTCCCGGCAAAGGCATTGCCGAAACCGTCCTCTAACAAGCTGCTCGACCGCACGATAATCGGAGCCTGGCCGTAATAGTCCAATAAGTCCTCAAACTGCTCAACGATCGCCGAGGGGAACCGGCCTGCCAGAAACCGCTTCTCAATCTCAGCAAACTCCTCCCGGGACAACGTACTGCTCTGGGAGAAATCCCAACGTAGACGTGTCAAATCATTGTGCACAAGGAAGCTATAAAAGACATCGGATCCGATGAAAAAGGAGTCATGCTCCTCCAATACCTCCGGTAGCATCGCTTCAGCTTCATCGCCCGTCGCGCTGCGCAAAACTGCCCGCGCCAAAATCATACCCGCCGCCTTGCCGCCTACCCGACCTGAACCCACAACTCGCTCTCGAACCCCTATGAGATCATCAACAGTGAGATACTCCTTGGCCAGCTCCTGAGTTTGCGGCTGCGAACCCAGCAGAATACGGCTCAGCTCTTCCTTGAGCGACAGGATCTCCGGAAACTCACGACCCGAATCCAAGGCCACGGCCCGGTACTGAAGGAGTTTTTCATAGACCCTGGCCCACGGTGCCGAGGAGATCGTCTGCTGTTTCAATGGATTCTTTCGTGCAGTGCCCGACACCGCCGCAGCTAGGCCGCTGCTGAAGATGGGCGTTAAGGTATCCTCAGCCACAGCATGCGGAAGAAACATCTGAGGCGAGTAGCGGTTCCAGACCTTGATCGGATGCAGATACATCTGACCCTCGGCATGGAACACATCAAACAGAACTTGAGTCGTATCGCGAATCCGAGCCAGAGCGCTATTCGCGTGCTGCTGCCGAGTCACAGAAAAGTACGCGACTGTATCGAGCTCAAAGAGGTACGGACAGGTGATCTGGAAGAAGTTAGCGACAAGTTCATCGGTAGCCCATTCCACTGCCAGCACCGACAAATTGTCGAACACGTAGTGAACTTCTCTACCCTCCTGCTCAATGACACGATGGATCTCGCGGCTGAACGAATCAAACCCCTGCCGGGGATCCACCCGAACCACAGCCAACCCTGGCACGGTAGGAACCACCGGATCGTGGGGTGCAAAGCGGACATACACGCAGCGGATACCATCCTTCAAGGACTGTTCGACAAATGGCCTGGCAAAGTGCACGTAATCGGCGAGCTCGTCGATCTGCCAAACAACATTGTCACCGAGGCGAAGGCCTTCAACGACCTGATCAAGGGCAGGCAGCCCACTAGCGATTCGAGGTTTATCCATGGAGCAAGCCTTCTTTCTATTAGACTAGCTGTTCGGTTGGCTGAAACGCCGGTCATTGTGCATACTTCTGCATACTAGAGGGAGGATTGTCGAGGATTTTGGAGAATATCGAGATTAGTTCCTGCGAGGTGATGCTGATGGATCGAGAGCTTTTCGAGAAAATGACGTCGTTTTTCGACGTGCGGTCGGCAGGCTATGATGAACACATGCGCGCCAACATAGAACACTTCGAGGAGTTTTATGCGGCTGTGGCTGACGCTATTCCGCCAGGCGACGAACCTTATAGAATCCTGGACATAGGCTGCGGAACCGGCCTGGAATTACGATGGCTGTGGCAGCGCAGACCGAAAGCTTACATCGTGGGAATGGACCTATCGACTCCCATGTTAAGACTACTGAAGGGAAAGTACCGAGACCACGCCCATCAACTGGAGGTAGTACAGGGGTCGTATACCGAACACAGTCTCGGTGCTCCCTCATCCTGGGACGCCGTGGTCTCGGTAATGACGGTCCACCATCTGCTTCACGGACCCAAGACGGCCCTTTACCGCCGCATATGGGAGTGTCTCAAACCCGGCGGCCTCTACGTTGAGGGAGACTACATTGTGTCAGTCGAAAACGAACGCAAAGCATTGGCCGAATTCCTTGCAGCAACCCAAGGAATTGATGGAGCCGAAAAAGGCCTCTACCACCTGGACATCCCGTTTTCGGCGGCCACGCAGCGGAATCTGCTCGAAATGGCCGGGTTCTGCAGTGTATCGGTCTCTTGGCAGCGGGAATCTGCAGCTGTTCTCGTCGCGAAAAAAGGAGGTCTTTACTAATGGCGAAACTAGTAAAATGGGAGAAGAAACCTCTTCCCGCCCTTCGCGTGATCGGGCGGAGTCTGACGGTGAACTTCAAGGAGATGCAAAGTGTTGGGAGCTCGCTTCCGAGTTTCTGGAAGCAATGCTTTGCTGACCGTACTATGGAGACTCTGGACAACCTTTCTGACGAGACCTTGGAAAAGGCATATGTGGGTTGGATGGGTGAATGGGACGAGCAACAGCAGACGTTTACGTACCTCGTCGGGGTCTCGGTGGCCCCAGCAACAGAACCGCCTGAAGGTTTCGACTGCCGAGACATAGCACCCTGCACCGTGGCTGTCTCGTGGATCCAGGGACCAGAGAGTGAGATCTTCAAGGCTGCCCACCAGCTGTCGGAGGAGGCGCTGAAAGACCATGGTTGCGAGTACGACAACGAAGGGGGCTGGAGCATGGAAGTGTATGCGTGTCCTCGTTTCACTACACTTGATGCTGACGGCCACCGTATCCTTGATTACTACCTTCCTTGCCGATAAGTCAACCGGTCGTTCATGGCCATCCATATCCAGCAGCTTGCTCCCATTGTCTTGTAGTCGGCGTAGTGCATGGTGGACCCCTTAACCTATCTGCTAAAGGTTTTCAATTCAGGGCCCAGGATGCCAAGAAAGACCCGGATCGTTTGGACGTAGTCTTCAGTCATGACTGTTTCCAAGGCTTGGACAAAGAGGTCCTGACGTGCAAGGAACCCCAGTTCAAGGAGATCAGGCTCGAGAACTCTGCGAAACTCTTGTCTGTCAAACGCAGGCCAAGCCCTCTTAATCCTGTCTGCTAACTCCTCAGCGAAGGCATAGTCATAGTTGTCCTTGAGTTTTCTGGCCACGATTACCACTCCGTCTCACCGAATTCCTGATAGGAACCGCAAATTCGTGGTCTCGAAATCATCGCTTCACGAATCTCCACCCTATCACCCAGGACTTCCCTTCAGCACCCCATGCACGCTGTGATACCTCGCTGGCTGAAAGACCAGGGAATCGCCGGATCCTGTGATCACTTCAGCTTGATGGGCAGTAGCAAATCCAGCTGATGCTCGTCACTGTCCGGCCAACCAAGGTGCGCGTGATAAACGAAATTCAAGTGCTCTTCCAGGCATCCGTTCATGCATTCCCCATCGTCATCCAGGTAGTTGGCCTCGTATTTCGGATTATCCGTGACCCACGTAACCAACCACTCCCATTCGTGAAAGTTACCCAGAACGATCATGTGGGCAGCATAGAAGCCACCGGCAAAGTGTTTCGTCTCCAGCGGCTCCGAAACCTCCATGTCTTTAGGAATCGTGACCCAAGTCTCGTATCCATAGTGAGGTCGGTTTTGGGAAGGGTTAGGGTGGTTGAAGCCAAACACCCGAGCATCGGGTTTGATGCGATACAGATCACTACTCTTGAGATACTCACACAATCGACTGCCTGCGTTTTCCTCTGGGTTGTCGCCAACGAAGTGGCTAGCTGCTACGGTAAACGGCGGTAGCTGTACAATGCGAACATCCGTCAGTTTCGACTGGTTCTCCACTGCTTTGCTCAGGTCGTCCATCGTCTTCTCCTCCTCAAAGTTGATCGTTGTCGAGGACAGGGAGTCAATAATGGCAAGCAAAGACTCATCGCTAAGCAATATGCTTCGAAGCGTCTCGTTCGTTGGGAGGATCTGCAACCGTTCAAAAAAAGCCTTTACCAAAGCCTTAATCGTAGACAGTGCTGTGATTTCATCATCTAGTTCGCTCAGGACCTGCCGAAAGACGTCCAAAGCGACATCGCTATCTCCATGGTCCAATATGCGCTTGATGTCCTTTAGAGGAATGCGTAATTCCCGCAGCAGGATGATCAGCTGCAGCCGCCTCAAAGAAAGTTCATCGTATGTGCGATAGGCATAGCCATCGGTTCGGCCGCTGTGTATAAGGCCTTTTTGCTCATAGTACCTCAGTGTCCGAGTCGATACCTGAAAGCCTTTGGAAACCTGACTTATCGTTTTGCGCTCCACCATCATCACCCCCTTCTCAGTGAGAAGTATACAGTGTGACACGACGTCAAAGTCAATGGTTTCGCGGATTATGCAACACCGAGCTTTTTGCGCAGGTATACCAACAGTAATAGTCCAACAACGGTAGTACTTCCAGCCAAGAGAAAGGCCGGAGTAAAGGACCCAGTTCGGTCAAGCAGCCATGATCCCATCAGTCCAGTGATCGCGCCGAATCCAAACGCACTGAACACTAGACCGTAATTCATCCCCAAATACTTGGTTCCAAATCCTGCAGCCACGACGACCGGGAAGAGAGCAAACGTAACAGCATAGCCAGCACCGAGCAACAGCGCACACACGAATAGCGACAAACGTGTAGTAGCAACCCAGGGCAATGCCAGAAAGACTACCGCCTGAACAGTGTAAACCGTGATCATCACTCGCACGGTACCAACCCGGTCAGCAAACCAACCAGCGGCCGGACGCCCTAAGCCATTCACCAATGCATACAGCGAGATCGACAGAGCTGCTTGAGCTGGCGATAACTGAAGCTCGAGTTCACCGTAGGCAGTGAGCAGACCGATTGCCGTCAATCCCCCACCGATCACCGAAGCCAGGGCAAGCCACAGCAGGAAGAACACGGGATCCTTTACGAAGTCGCGCGGTGCAACATCCTGTACCGCCACTGTTGGCTGCACCGGGAGCCAGCCAGCTGGAATCATGGCGATCGCAAACACAACTATCAGAATAGTTAGCGGAAGAGTGGCCTCGGCCGCCGTCCAACCCCAGTCTACGCGCAAAGGAACGACAAACGAACCCCAAGCATAACTCATACCACCCATTAAGGATAGCAGAAAGCCCCCTAATAGTACGGTCCATCGCCGCCCCACGCCACCGACTACCTCTTCAGCTGCCCGCATGCAGAAATCCTCCTTCGGTCTCTTTGTTCAAACCTGCTGACAAATCCTGGTCGTCGGTAAAAATAGTCTTCAGTCATTCGCGAGTTGAGAAATACATCGGTATGCGGGTACCCGTTCCCGTTGGCGAATCGATGGCTGCGTCACATGATCCCCACT